>JAYVKQ010000714.1:0-10730 GCA_043768285.1 Saprospiraceae bacterium
CAATCGCCGCATCATAAAACCGCGCCCCATAATCGCTCAAACCCAAACCAAAATCATCATTCAATTCCTTACCATTGTATTGATATTTATTCGCCCCATTTTGCCCATTCCAGTTGCCTTCCATATTCAAACCAAACGGATAATAATGGTTGATTTGGGCAATTTCGTTGGTAGTAGGGTCTCCACTCCAATAGTCGAGGGTGGCATCGTTGTTTTTATCCTTGAAAGTGACGCGGGTATTGCCCAAATGGTCGCGCAAGGCAAATTCGTATTGATAGTCCGTGCTGTTTGCCTCTTTGGTGATAGCCCCCTCAGTATGGTGGATGCGCGAAGGTAGGCTATTGGTCACACTGGCATATACGCCCGCAACATCGGACGATACTGTATATTCGTAGCCACCCACGTAGTCAGTTATGGTCTCCGTCGTCAAGGTTGCGCCCGTGAATAGGCGGGCAATTTTGCGGTGTTTTTGACCAGCCGCATCATAGACGAATAAAATCTTCGCCGTTTTGGTGGAGCCGGGGAAATCAATATCAATGGTTTCGGGCAAATTTAGATAGTTGTATTCAATATTTTTGATATTTTTATTTCTATCGTATTTCAAATTGCCGTTGTCATCGTATTTATAATCTTCGGTTAGCCCCGAATTGGCATATCGGAAGCCTTTGGTTGTGCTCGGTATGGTCGTTCCGTCTGTGATTTTACGAATGCGGTTAGGGTTAGCGGGGTCGTAGTCATAGATAAGATTATCAATTTCGCCGTAGTTACCCACCACATCATTATTGAAGTTGATACTTGGTTCTTTAAAGCCAAACCGTTGTAGTTTTTTGATATTGCCTCGTAGGTCGTATTCGGTCACTTTTTCCGTAAATTTCCCCGCCTCAAACATAGGCGTTGGTGTAATACCATAAGTAACATCATAATAGTTACCTTCCGTAAGCCTATTCAAATCATCGTACTTGAAGCCATAGCCTTGTATCGCACGACCTGCCACTTGCCAAAAAGTGTTGGATATATTGCCATTGTACTGCGCATCGGGATTGCCAAAACGCGAATCGGGATTGTCGTATTTTATGCTTTGTCTATATAAATCTACATTATCGTCATTGAGGTCATTTATAGTAGCCACTTCCGCATTTTTGTATGGTACTACAATATCATTGACCATCTGATTGATAAACGGCGTAATCGCTAAATTTTGTATCGTCCCGTTACTCGGAGACTGAGGGGTCATGATTTGCATTTGCTGTTGGGTGGTGCCACCAATCGCCAATTGATTTATTTTGGTCAACCAACCCCGTGTATTGTATTCATAATCAATGGATTGCAAATATTTATTGTAGTTGCTGTTATAGCCCAAGTTTTTCTCTGTCAATTGGTCTTTATAGTTATAGACCATATTGCTGATATTGGTCGGCGCGGGTAAGCCGTTGCCGCCCATACTGAACGCATGGTCTAATTTGGTCATGCGCAGCGCGTGGTCGAAGGTCGGAAAATCCGCTGTCCGCACCTGTTGCGCATAGTTGGTACTGAATGCATAATGGTACGTCACCCAAGGCATTTGTGCGCCATTGTAGGCACTGACCCGCCAATCTACGCCATCGTAGTCATTGTCAGTGATAGCCCCATCGCCCACTTCTAACCAACCCCATTGCTTAGTGGTGCAGAGCAAATGTTGCTTGCCTGTCCACACGGGATTGCCAGTGTGTTCAAGAGTGGGTCGGCGTTCAATATAGGACCAAACCGCTTCGCGCACTGTTGATACTGCATTGTTTTTCAATACTTTACCTTCTTGATGCTTGACCCAATTGGTGCTAAATGCCCCATTAGCATCTATCCCACCATTAGCATTTCTTGTATAATATTCCGTAGAGGTCAAGCGGGTGACGATGTGCGCATCCACGACTTCAACATCATTGTCATTGGTTAAGGTAGGGAAAGCCGTACCCGTAAAACCTGTTTTCACGGGGCGACCTATGGCATCAAACAAAGTAGCTAAATATTTATTGGCACGCCCCGCCCCCACGTTAGAGTTTACGCCAACGGTGTTGGTGTTGCGCATATTGCCATCTTGCATCAGTACCATTTGGTCGCGGTCATTGTAGTAAAATTTAATTGACTTAGCCCCTGGCACTTTCTTTTCTGCCAAGCGATAGAGATTGTCGTAACGATATTGAAAAGTCAAATTATTATCCACCACTCCCGCATTGATAGCCCCTGGCGGAATAACCATCACCAAATTGCTGTAATCGTCATACACATTATAGGTATCCACATTTACAAAGCTACCACCCGCATTTTTCACAAATTTGCGCGTCAGCACCACTCTACCCAATTTGTCTTTAAATATCTCGGTGCGCCCTACGTATCTGCCGACCAAAGTTGTTTGGTTCGTTGTGCCATTTTCATCCCACACGACGGTTTTGAAAAGAGTATTGGGTGCATACGTCCCAATTGAGACGGTCAATAGATTATCACCCGAAGGCGTTAGATTGGGGGTAAAAGAACTGACTTCATTTGTGCCATTCGTATAATAGCGCGTTTCAATCGTTCTACCATCTTCCAATATTTGCGTTTCGGGACGGCTCAATGGTGACTTTTCATAAACAGTTCTGATATGGGTTTTATTATTCAGAAATGTTGCGTAGCTATTAGTAGAAGAGCCCCAATCGCCATCCACCAATATATTACTATTTTTTATTGGCTGAAATGACTTTTCAGGTCGCCCTTGGTTGTCGTAGAGCATATAATTTTTCTGATGTTGCTGTTCGGGTGTATAATACTCTTTAATCACACTAATGGGTCTGCCCAATCCGTCCAGATACTGGGTACTCACCATTTTGTCGGTATTAGCGGTGCTATTGGTCACATTTTTAAACCATTTGCGCGACCGTATCAAGCTAAACTGTTCGTTTGCATTCGATACGTTGCGATACACGTAATCGTATTCCATATAGGCTTGCAAATCGTCTAAGGAGTTTTGGTTCATTGGGTCTGTCAATTTATAGCGGTCTTCCATGCGTATCAATCGGCGATACCCATCGTAAGAAAAACGCATCCGCAGACCGTTTTCATCCATTTTGCTTGTCAATTGTCGCTTATTATAATCATAGTAAAACGTCCATGTCAAAGGTCCCATAGTTTTTGACTTCAGCAAACCATCTTGCCATTCGTAGGTTGTTTTGGTCGTTATGGCAGGTGTGGCTTGGTTTGTTCCTTTCGATTGGGTTTCTGTGGGTCTATCGAATTGGGTATAGCTGTTTATTCTAAATTGTTCTGTAAAAGTTGTCCCCACTCTATTTTGACTGAAATATTTATACGGTAAAATCTTATAGTCCGTAGCAGCGTCCAAAGTAGTTAGTACAACATTACCAGCAGCATCGTAAGCCCCAAACTCAACCTTTGTGCCTTTGTTAAAATTATTTTTGGTTTGAAGTGGAATACCAATCATAAACTTATTAAGCATCCGTTGCTTAATGCCTGCAACACTTTCGGAGACAGTTGCATTGGCAATAGGTGTTAAAGTTGCTGTGTTTGTAGGGTCGTAAGCATAAAAATAATCGGTTGTTGCGTTTGATTTTATATCTGTGTTGTCCAAATGTGTTACTTTTTGTTTTGTTATATTTTTGCGACTGTCATAGGTATTTTCAGTAACAGTTTCGATTTCTGCCGTGGGGTTAAAGAAGTAATCTTTTGTAATCGTTTTTGTTAAAAATATGGGTGATGTATGTACTAAATAAGCAACTGCTTTACGTATGATAGATAAAGTCGTGTTTGTTCGTTTCACCCTAAGTTCATCTACACGCACACTTCTAATAGCCGAAGGATCATTTAAAGAAGCTGTATATGTGTTTTGAACTTTTTTAACTAAGTTTTTACCAGCATTAAATACACATTGCTCCAACAGTCGTCCTCTCATTTGCCCATAATCTATTTGTGGGTCTTTAACAGGATTGTAAAGTTCTATTACATCTCCAACAACCAAACCTGTCAATGCTTTTTTATTGCGATATACAGCTTGGTCAGCATTTGAGTATTTATAAATGGTATAAGAGCCATCGCTTAATTGTTCGGCTACCTCTGAATAAGAGACAGGGCTACCTAAAGATAAATTGAGTGGATTTAAGGCTTGTTCATTACAAAATGACCAAGACTCCCAAACACCTATTTGGCTGATTTTGTCAAAATACTGAGGGGTGCCATCTAAAACACCACTTGAATTTACTGAACCATTAGGTTCATAGTTGGTGTGATAAAAAAACTCTCTGGCAACGGCATTTAGTCCATCATGGTTTGTTATTTTTTTAATTCTTAGTCCACCTGCTATTTGGTTTTGCGAAAACTCATCAATGGCATAGGCAGAATTTGAGCTTATACCAACAGGGTTTTTGTTGATGGCTTTGCCGTAATCATGCGCTTCAAAATCGAATATAGTATAGCCCCCTGTTGGGTAGGTTATTTTTTCTATAATTTCAGCCTTCATAGCACTGGTGTCTGGTGTTCTAAAATCATTGTATTGCCCATCGGTAGTAACTCCCGTAGTAACACCTGAAGCAAACATACCTTTATTGCCACCATTGTAATAACCCCAATGGTCAATTTTAGCGGTGCCATACTCTGGCAATTCAGTAGCGTTGTACGTAAACGCTGCAACTGGCGTGGCAGCATTGGTATTATCCACGTCTATTTGGCGTACTTTCTCTAATTGCAATCTTCGTACAGTTGAAAAATTGGTATAATCAAAAGCAAAATGCCTTAATGGGCTTGTACTCTCTACGCCATTATTTTTTGAAAAACTTTTGATAGCATCGAGCCTAAACCATTTACGGTTTACATTAGAAGCCGTTAAATCAACACCAAAACTATTTTCAGGTGCGTTTGTCTCCAAGTTACCGTAATCAGCTATATTAGTCAATTTTGTTTTATAAAATCTTACAACCTCATAAGCAGTTTCTATTTTAGTCAAATAGCTATTGATGATACCCTGTCCAGATTTACTATCAGAAAAATAAAAAGTAGGTGTAGGGACACCCGCAAACTTAGTCATACCCATGTTTCGGTTTCTACTCAACACTAATGAAAATCCATCTTTTTCATAAGTAAAAATAGTTTCTTTACCTGTGATTTCTTTGATTTTTGTCAAATGCCATGCAGAGGGCGTTACAGTTTTCCATCTATCAGCAGTATTTGAAAAATCACAAGTGAAATCAACTGATTTTTTGTCTCCACCAAAAGTATATTCTGTACCATCCTTGGCAACGATTGTGAAACCCAATATGATGCGATTGAGGTTGAAATTGGAAGCACTGAAAAAATCAAAGACTATTCCCGATTGCATATCCACGTTTTTCATCTCAAATTCTTCTGGATTGTTTCCTCTAAATACCCAATTACCAAGATGATTCATCATAAAAGAGCCAGAATAATTTCCAAAATTAAAGACAAACTCATCTGCCTCTAAATCAGAAGATATTACTTCTGCGTTTAGAGTCAATACCTTTTTTTCGGGTAAAGAGGTTTTCCAATCTTCAACATTTAATAGTCCTTTTTTTTCAAAATATCCGAATAATTGAGTATTGTTAGGATTAGATGTTTCTTGAAATTCATCAATCAATCCTTTTTTTACACGAGTAATCATGCCTCCAACACCTAAATCCCATCCAAGCCCGACCCAACTATGATGTTGTTCTGGTTTATGTCCCGAAGCGTCATAGCTCAATTCTATTGGTATTTCTTCTGAAACAGGGATTGGTAAGCTAATATTTGGTCTTCCTGTAAAATAGCCAACTGAAAAGTCGCCATATTTATTGAAAGATGCAGCTTCTGGCGTTTTGGGAGAGAAATCTCGTTGATAAGCTGGTGCATCCTGTGAAAATAGGTTGCTTGTAATTAAGCATAATACTAAAGTCAATTTAGGCGAGTAAGCGAGTAAGCGAGTAAGCGAGTAGTGTAAAGCATATGAGTATAGATTTTGAGTTTTGGAATAAAAATTATTTTCGAGGGTAAAGATATATGCAAAACAGTAATATTGCCAAATAAAAACAGGACATTAACATATTAATAAAAATTAAATTTTCTATATACCCTTTTTGGTAGAATATAATTAACGATTACTTAATGTTATAAATAGTAAATATGGTTTACTATTTTCGATATATAAAGACATTTTATATAAAAAAAGCCGATCCAACAATGCGTTGGCTCGGCTTTATACTTTTCTTAATTGATACGAATTTCATCTTCGTTTTCATCAAAAAATTTGAATACCGTCATTGGATATTCGGGTTCAGCTTTTACGCGCACCCATTTTTGATGTTTTAGATACCAGCGCATCACTTGGTTCGGAAAGCCTTTGGTCAAGTAGGCTTCGACGAAAGGATGCACATGGAGATACAATTTTCCTTTCGGACGCGATTGTAGGATAAAATCCAAATCGCGCTGAATATCGTCTGTCATCAAGACACTGGCTTGCACTTTACCCGTCCCATCACACGCTGGGCATTGCTCCGACGTATTGATTTTGAGTTCGGGACGCACCCTTTGGCGCGTAATCTGCATCAAGCCAAATTTACTGAGGGGGAGTATGGTATGTTGAGCGCGGTCTTTGACCATATAGTCTTTCATGACTTTTTGCAATTCCTTTTTATGCTCAATGTCTTTCATGTCAATAAAATCAATGACAATCAGACCACCCAAATCCCGTAAGCGCAACTGCCGCGCTATCTCCTCGGCAGCTTCCATGTTTACAGCTAAAATGGCATCGTCGGTAGATTGCGAGCCGACTTTATGCCCACTGTTTACGTCAATAACGTGCATGGCTTCTGTATGTTCTACCACCAAATACGCGCCGCTTGACATGGTTGCTGTTTTACCAAAAGAGGTTTTTATTTGACGATGCACCCCATGATGGTCGAAAATGTGCTTTGTACCTTTGTGCAACTGCACTATTTTCATTTGCTCGGGCGAAAAACCCGCTAAATAATTTTTGATACTCTCGTAAGTATCTTTGTCATCAGCGACTACGCGGGTGAACGTATCGTTCAATAAATCGCGCAAGATGCTGGTCGTTTTATCTAATTCGCTCAACAACTTGGCAGGAGGTTGGGCTTGTTTGAGTTGCAAATAAATTTTTTCCCACTTATGGGTCATTTGCAACATTTCTTCGTGCAGCTCCGCCGTTTTTTTACCTTCGGCTGCCGTGCGCACGATAACGCCAAAATTCTTTGGTTTAATACTTTCGGCTATGTTTTGTAGCCGTTTACGCTCTTCTGAACTGGAAATTTTTTTCGATACTGCAATCACATCCGTGAAAGGGGTCAGAACAAGAAAGCGTCCCGGTATTGTGATTTCACAACTTAACCGAGGACCTTTAGTGCCGATGGGTTCTTTCAAGATTTGGACTAAAAGATGTTGTCTTTTTGCCAAAACTTGGTCAACTTTCCCATTTTTATTGATGTCCCCTTCAACTTTGTAATTGTCAAGGCTTGGAGAGTTGATGCTGTTGGCTATTACGCCATCCGTAAATTTGAGTACGTTTTTGAGTTTTGGTCCCATGTCAGTATAATGCAAAAAAGCATCTTTCTTGTGACCAATATCTACAAAAGCGGCATTCAAACCGGGCATCAACTTGCGAATTTTGCCGAGGAAAATATCCCCAACGGCAAAATCGTTACTGGTTTCCTCATGATGCAGTTCGACCAATTTTCCGTCTTCAAGAAGGGCGATTTCAACCTCAGTTGGCGTTGAGTGGATGACTAATTCTTTTTCCACAACGCAACAAATTTAAAAGATAGCTTGTGACGCGCACACGCTACAATGGGAAGGCAGTTAAGATAGGGTATATTAAAATGAGTACAATATACCACCAGAGTAAAAATGATGAATATCAAAAACACACGGATATTCATTCAGAAAATAAGGGCAATAAAGTTTTATTTTTGACAAGTATAGGGTGAATATCCAGGGTTTTGTGCAATTGGTTGAGGTTGAGTTGTCAAATTTTATTCTTTAAAGTGCTATTGTCGTACTTGCTCCCCGCAATTTCTTTGAGTATAGTGATATAGTTTGTAGCATTAAGCACAGGTTTACTAAATTTTTAAGATTTAGTAAACCTGTGCTTAATGCTACAAACTTATCCTATTCCCATTCCATATGGTTTCGAGGTTTATAAAAAAGGGAACAAGTAGAAGTAAACACCCCCTCAGTATTTAAAGCCTTTTTCTAAAAAAATGATAATAAAATATTGATTATCAAGGCATTAAAGGCTTTGATGGCGTAGCAAAACAATGTCTTATCCTATAAATAGGCAAAAGGAACATCGGAAGAGACCAGCTTCCGACATTCCTTGATTATTTTTTTACACAGCCATTGATGATGTACTCTGATTTTCGACAAAAAACTGCATCACCATAGTACGTACTTACACAATCAAGTAAGCTAACTAAGGTTAGAAAATCAGATTATTTCTTCTTCTTATGACGATTTTTACGCAATCTTTTTTTGCGCTTGTGCGTCGAAATCTTATGACGCTTTCTTTTTTTTCCGCAAGGCATATTTAAAAAATGATTTATGTATGATGAAAATATATTATATCTATATTATTTTTTCTTTAGGCGTGCAAAGGTAATATCTTTTTCTCAATTTCTTAGAGAAAATTTTTCTTTTGTCGAAGAAATAAAAAACCCCGAATTTACCAATTAGGTGAATTCGGGATTTTTATTATGTTATTTACTTTAAGAAAAAGATATTAGTTAACCATAACCATTTTTCTCAAAACTGCCGTAAAGGTTTTCAATTCAAGTGTATATTCTCCTTTCGGATATTTAGATAAATCTACCTCATAAATTGTATTTACGGGCAATTGCCACACCATATCGTCTTTGAAAAGCACTTTATTATCGTTGTCTCTTACAACCAAGCCACTCAAATTAACATTGATTTTTTCGAAATCAACATACACGATGTTGTTCTCTCTATCTGAATAAATTGACCAATCTTGCTTGTCAGATGTTGATTGTTTGCTTGTTTCGTTCCCTGAAACAGAAAGCATTTGCGCATTTAGTGGGGAGAAAATTGCAGAAATTGCCATAAATAGTGCAGCGATGAATACCTTTCTCATGTTTAGATCTCGTAAGTTTTGTGATAAAGAAAAAAAATTGTTGTTAGCAAATTAAGTTAAAGTGACAATAGACAGTTATTTTAATATGATGGTATTAAAAACACAATATCATATTTTATAACTCTGCCCTAAACGATAGGTTTTAAATTTAATTGTCATCATTTTTAAAATTACCCTAAATTGGGTAGTTTCCATGTCGATTTCAAAACTTCTAAAATACTACCGTATATGGTGTATCCCTTAGCCAAAAACTCTGCCAAGTTTACCCATTTTGCTTCCTCTATATCCTCCGAATACTGCGGGACTAAGGCTAACTCGCTGGTTCTCATAGCGTACCAATATGTTTTTTTTAATACTCTTTTTTCCTTGTAAATATACGTATGATACGTGTTTATTATATGATTTCTTAAATCTACTTTCACCAAACCTGTCTCCTCTTGCACCTCTCTAATAGCGGCTACTTCGGGTGTTTCGCCTTTATCAATTTTTCCTTTTGGCAAATCCCAAAAGTCGCGGCGGAATATTACTAATACTTCGCCCTTATCATTAAACACAACACCGCCTGCGGCTTTGATGCGTTTATACAAATTGCGGTAATCATCCCACAGTTTTCCCAAATCGGCTGTATGTATGACGACCCGATTGTATTTTTTTGTTTTTTCTAACGTATCAATATAATTGTGTAAAAACTTGACCCGTCCCAAATAAGGTGTTATCAAAGTTTGGGCATCTGTTTTCCATTCTGGTAGCACCCCCTCAGTATTTATCAGTATTAATGGGGTTTCGTTGATATAGATTTTATACATTTGCGAAAATTTTTTAGATATATGAAAATAGCCGAACAAGTAGCTGAAAAATTGCTGCAAATTAACGCCATTAAACTTAGTCCGCAAAATCCATTTACGTGGGCTTCGGGCATCAAGTCACCTATTTATTGCGACAATCGCCTAATTTTGTCCTATCCCGAAGTACGTACTTTCGTTATAAAATGTTTTGCAAAAAAATCAATGGACTTCGAGCCTTTCGATATTGTGGCGGGCGTGGCAACGGCAGGTATTCCGCACGGCGCGTTATTGGCAGAAAAAATCCGCAAACCTTTTATATACATCCGCGATAAGCCCAAAGCACATGGGCGACAAAACCAAATTGAAGGTATATTGACCGAAGGTGCAAGGGTTTTGGTTATTGAAGATTTGATTTCGACAGGCGGCAGTAGCCTCAAAGCCGTGGAAGCAGTTCGCGAAGCAGGGGGCGATGTGATAGGCGTTTTAGCCATTTTTAGCTATGGTTTTGATAAAGCCACAATGCTTTTTGAGGGAGCAAATTGCCGTTTCGATACTCTTTCAAATTACGACACACTGGTGTCGCAAGCCATTGACAAACAATATATTAAGGCTGAAGAAGTAGAAACATTACAGCAGTGGCGACTATCTCCCGAAACATGGGGTGTTAATAATTCGTAAATGCCCTCATATTAGAATAATTTGTCTTAGCTTTGACCCTCGTTTATTAGAGAACTGATTGCGATATAACTAATTGATAATCAATTAATTATTTTTTTTCTTGAGTAGCCTTAGAGTAAACTAAGTTATTGATTATTAGGCTTTTAGAT
>JAYVKQ010000715.1:0-6552 GCA_043768285.1 Saprospiraceae bacterium
ACCGCATCCAATTTAACAGAAAAAACATAATACCCCACTGTTAAAAAAGGTAGGGATAGGGTTGCAAAAAAGGTCTTGGTTTTTAAATCCGTATCGCTCAAAAAAAGAAGGGCTAAAAAATAGGTGAATGATAGGATTAAATAGTAATTCATCATGTTCTTTTTCTTGAACATGCCCGCAATAATGAATGTCCCGATAAAAGCAAAAACGGCGTGGTATAATTCAAAATTACTGTTAAAAGCTATCGTTGTGAGTAACAGAGCAAAAGACAATGAGAACAAATTACCTATTTCATTACCCCATTTTTTTATAAATGTTATTCTGTAGGAAAGCAATACCGTCAGCACTTGTATGACAATCTGTGTATGTCTGAACACAGGTGCATCTGGGATAGTGTTTGGATAAAAAAAATTAATAATGGTTGTGATAGAAATAATACTTGCTCCAAACAATGTCCCAATACGAAAGTCTTTTACATCATAACCCTCAGAGTCTTTGGACATGATGTCGTTAATTTTTCTTAGTATGCCTTTAAATGATGTCACATGTTTGTTTTTATGAATGTTAAACTAAATACCCTATAAATTGGTCTGTTTCGTGCCACAATGTAAAAAAGCCTTTACGAAACGTAAAGGCTTTCTACTATTATTTACTATAAATACCCTATGCACAGTAGTATTTATAATGTTTTTTCTCTAAAATATTAGTTTTCTAATAATACTTTCATCGTTTCCCCAATATCTGCGGGAGATTTTACAACTGTAATACCGTTTTCAGCCAAAATACGCATTTTCGCTTCAGCAGTATCTTCATCACTACCAACGATAGCACCCGCATGGCCCATCTTACGTCCTTTAGGTGCTGTTTGACCCGCTATGAAACCAACAACAGGTTTTTTATTACCCGTTTCTCTAATCCAACGTGCAGCATCGGCTTCCATATTACCACCGATTTCACCAATCACAACAATAGCATCTGTCTCTTCATCGTTCATCAACATCTCAACGGCTTCCTTTGTGGTAGTACCGATAATTGGGTCGCCACCAATGCCAATAGCTGTCGAAATACCCATACCCGCTTTCACGACTTGGTCGGCTGCTTCGTAAGTCAAAGTACCAGACTTAGAAACAATACCAATTCTGCCTTTTTTGAAGACAAAACCTGGCATAATACCCACTTTTGCTTCATCAGGCGTAATCACACCAGGACAATTAGGACCAATCAAACGACATTCCCTACTCGCAATATAGGCTTTTGCACGGAGCATATCCTGCACGGGTATCCCCTCCGTAATGCAGATAATTACCTTAATACCTGCATCAGCCGCTTCCATAATAGCATCAGCTGCAAAACGAGGAGGCACAAATATAATGGAGGTGTTGGCTTTCGCTATATCAACCGCATCTTGCACGGTGTTGAAAACGGGGCGTTCCAAATGGCTTGTCCCACCTTTACCAGGCGTTACGCCACCGACTACATTTGAACCGTAGGCTATCATTTGTTCCGCATGAAAAGTTCCTTCTTTTCCCGTAAAACCTTGCACAATAATGCGCGAATCTTTGTTGACTAATACTGACATATAATAATGGATAATTGTTAGTAGATAATGGATAATGAGCGTTCAAAAGATATTGTTTTAAAAACAATGTATTAATTTTCTATATTTTACAATGCTTCTCGACAAAGGTTTAGTAAACTGAAAATTATTTTTTTTTCAAAAAAAAATAATTTTCAGTTTACTAAACCTACGCACGAAACGTTTTTATGCTATTTGATCTAAGTATAGTGGTTTAATGACTAACTACGAAACTTGGATTAAATACCAAAAATCATTTGAACACTAATAATAATGAATAACGGCGCAAAAATATGTTTTTATCTATATACTTTTGATTTAATTAAAAAATAATTTGAGCATATCGTTTTTGGATGCCCCCTCAGTATTTTTGAGAAATTTAGACATTTGCTATTGTTTAACATTGGGCAGGGCGATTGAAATCAATGTATAATCACCTTTTTATTTCAATCTATCACAAACGCCTTTGATACGCTTAATAGCTTCACGCAATTGTGCTTCGCTCGCTGCATAGCTCAATCTGAAACAATTGGGTTCGCCAAACGCCGAACCACTTACTAAGCCAACATAGACGTTCATCATGATATAATCGCAAAAATCGTCGGCATTTTTGATATGTAAATCGCCATCAGATTTGCCAAAATAGTAGCTAATATCTGGAAAAACATAGAAAGCCCCCTCTGGCACAGGCACTTTGAAGCCTTTTATCTCGCTCAGTAAGTCAATCACCAAATTGCGGCGACGTAAAAATTCGTCACGCATTTTGTAAGTCGGTGCAAGGTCTGATGTCAACGCCGTGACCGCAGCTTTTTGAGCGAAAGAGTTTGCACCACTTGTGCATTGTCCTTGTATTTTGTTGCACGCATCTGCTATCCATTTCGGTGCAGCAATATAGCCCAAACGCCACCCCGTCATCGCAAAGCCTTTGGCAAAACCATTGACGACTATCGTGCGGTCTTTCACATTATCAAAAATACCGATACTCGTATGTCCCGCTTCGGTATAATTGATATATTCGTAAATTTCGTCAGACACAATATATATGTCATCATGTTGCGCAACGACATCTGCAATATCGCGCAATTCCGATTTTGTAAACACCGCACCCGTTGGGTTACACGGCGAACTGAACAATACCATTTTCGTTTTGGGTGTAATAGCCGCCGCTACTTGCTCGGCAGTTACTTTATAGTCTTGCTCAACACCTGCTGTAACATAAACAGGTTTTGCGCCCGTCATTTTGATAATTTCTGCATAACTCACCCAATAAGGGGCGAGTACGATACACTCATCACCTTTTTCCAATAAAGAAAAAGCCACATTATAAATACTTTGTTTTGCACCCGTTGAAACCACGATTTGGTTTGGCACATAGTCTAAGTTATTATCGCGTTTTAGTTTTTTGCAAATAGCATCAAGCAAATCGGCGATACCCGCTACGGGCGTATATTTCGTAAAGCCTTCGGTCAAAGCCTTGATAGCTGACATTTTGATATGGTCGGGCGTATCAAAATCGGGTTCGCCTAAGCTCAAGCTAATCACATCATGCCCTTGTGCTTTGAGGTTACGCGCCATTTGCGCCATTTTGAGGGTTTCGCTCTCTGCCATGCGTTGCACCATATTACTCAATGGTGACTGTGCTAATACTTCTGCCATGAATTATAGAGTTTTTTATGAAATTGATAATAAATTGGCGAATCTAAAAAATCGAAAGTATTCACATAATTGAGGCACTGCTTAACTAACTCATTGGTAATCAATACCACAACTTAGCCGTGCCACAGTTTAATAAACAGTCTCTAAAAACCGCGCAAAAGTAAAAGATTTAACTCAATATTATGGCATAACTGTTGGTTTGTTTTTTATATTCAAAATAATAACAATATTTTTTTACCAACCAATCATCTTTTTTATTTATGAAAAATGTAATGTACACCGTTTTAGAATTTATCAGTCGCGTGAGCTTCATCTATCGCCTAATCGCTTTGGGGGTAATATATTTTTTTATCTCATCATCATTTACCGATGTTCGCTTTTTAAGTAGCTACAACAATCGTAAAGCGTTTACTATAGAGGAGTTGGGTAATATGCCAAAACAAGATATACCCAAGTATATTAAGGTAGAAAAATCGCTTCCATTAGGTAGTGGTATAGTGACGACTTTTACAAAAAAAGGACGCGTTACGAGCGAAACATATACCTACCCTGTTGTGTCGGTTGATGAATTTAATGATAGTTCAAAAGCCAAAATTGCACGTGTGTTTTTCAATACGCCTTATCAGAAAAGTGATACAAGCGATACGGCTAATTTGCTCAAAGAATTTGAAGGCATAGAAGGCGCATATGACCCCGACCAAAATTTGGCAGCCGATGCCATTCAGATGTTGCAAGCGGAAAATATTATGGTCGCTGAAAACCCAATTATCATTACAAAAGGTGGCTCTTTGCCGACTATGGGTGGCTCTGCTACTTCACTGGCACTAAGTTTTTTAGCGTTTCTTTTAGTGGCAGGTTCATTTTTGAAAAATATGTTTAAACCGCAGGAGGTGGCATAATTGTGATACCCCCTCAGTATTTTTTGCCTTTTTTAACGACAAACGCTTGATTATCTTATTGATAATCAAGCGTTTGTCGTTATATGCCCCCCCTCAGTATTTTTAATAAAATAAAGAAAATTTATAGAATATCTCGTTTTACATTTATTAGGGATTTTAATATTTACGTTTTATCTTTGCAAAAACGAAACTATATGGCTCGGGATAAATTTCATTATAATGCAAGACGCGCATTAGAGAAAGACGGATGGACAATTACAAATGACCCTTTGCGTATACAAGCTGGGGAAGTTAAAGGAGAAGTGGATTTAGGGGCAGAAAAAATTTTTGCTGCTGAAAAAGATGGTAAACTGATTGCTGTTGAGATTAAAGGGTTTACAAGCCCCTCGCCAGTTCATGATTTTGAAGAGGGATATGGACAATTTAGGTTATATAGACGTATATTATCAAAGCAAGAAACGCAACGTGAATTATATTTAGCCATACCTGAATTTGCTTATAATTCTTTCTTTCAACGCCCGTTAATTCAAGAAATAATTCAATCAGAATTTATTAATCTTGTGGTTTTTGACCACATAAACGATACAATTATACAATGGATAAAGTGGTAAAATATCGTCAATTAATAAAAGATTTGCTCGTTAATTATGCTTCACCTAATACAGATAGCAACCAAGAATTAGAAGAGCAATTAGTGTTTGATGCTGAGCGTGACCATTATCAATTGTTGTCAGTTGGTTGGCAAAATAAGAAGCGGATTTACTTTTGCTTATTACATTTGGATATAAAAAACAATAAAATCTGGCTACAAGAAAATAGCACTGATTATGATATTGTCGAAGACTTAATCAAATCGGGTGTCCCCTATTCAGATGTTGTTATTGGGTTTCATCCAGCTGATGTTAGGAAATTGACAGAGTTTGCAGTGGCTTGATACCCCCTCAGTATTTTTTGCCTTTTTTAACGACAAACGCTTGATTATCTTATTGATAATCAAGCGTTTGTCGTTTTTAAAAATTACAACTATACTTCAACAAAAAGGTATTGCGAATAGAAACTCTTCTGCCCAAATCATCGGCACTACCCCCTACGCGCACCAAAACATTGTGGTCGTAATACCAATCTGAGCGCAAGCTAATTGCTAAATATTCAGTAGCTAATACATCAAATGACGAAAACCATTCGACTGCCACGTTCTCTGGCGATTTTAAATAATTGGAATACAAATCCAACGTGCTATTCAAAAGCATACGGTCATTGGCAAAAGAGACGTGCAAATCAGCTCGTAATTGCGCCCCAAATTGTTGACTGATATTTGAAAACCGATTGTTACCATACACACTTTGCTGTGTCGTTGTATCTACCAAACTGGCGAGATAATCATCCGCCACAATGATATTTTTATTAGAAACCGCCGACATCAATACGCTAAAATAAGGCTTTGGCTTCCATAATACTCCAGGGGCAAATTTTACAGTAGCAGGTGCGAAAAAACGGGCTGTCAAACTACGTGGGTTGTTATCGCTGCTTATGGGTTTTAAATATTTGCCATCGTAAGTGCTCAAGAGTTGGGTTTGCATATCCACCATCAAAGCCCAATACCATTTGCCTTTTATCTGCAAACCTAATTGCGTATTGTACATCATGGCATCGGTAGATTTCATCCAACCATCGCTGTCTTCATCTTGAGATAAGCCTATTTGTAGGCTACCTCGATTGTTCCAAATCCACTTTTTACTTTGATAATTGAACCAAAAGCCAATCAATCCACCCGCATTTAAGCGACCACCGCCTTCATTGACGCGCGGGTTAATCATCGTAACACCCATCGCATCTAAGCCAATACTACCACCGCCTGTCCATTTTTTAAGGCTATCCTCTTCGATTTTTTCTGTTTGAAAAGTCGGCATATCAATTTTTTGAGCCGAAATACTGAGGGGGTGCATGGTGCATAAAAGGAGGAGGAAGATTTGTGCGAGTATAGCGATACGCGTTTTCATTATTGTGAAGATTAATAGTTTAAGAAAGTATGTTAAATTTTACTTTAGTAACGAGTAAATAATAAGTTGGTCAAAATGTACCATCGAATTCATTCGACGGGCTGCGTAATTCATTGATTATCAATGCCTCCGTCGAATAAATTCGACGGCACATTTTGACCAACTTAATTCTTCTCCGTTACTTAGTGCTTTTAAATTTAAAAAACCAAGAAGGTTTTTGATTTTATGATATAAAAAACTTCCCATTTTTTATATCATAAAATCAAAAACAGCCCCTTTCTGCCATAATCGTAAAACACATGTTAAAACTACCATTTAATAACGAACTGATTGCGATATAACTAATTGATAATCAATTAATTATTTTTTTTCTTGAGTAGCCTTAGAGTAAACTAAGTTATTGATTATTAGGCTTTTAGAT
>JAYVKQ010000716.1:0-5363 GCA_043768285.1 Saprospiraceae bacterium
TATCTTGAGGATTGGCTCATCATTTTTACCCAATTTATCAAATATCTCTTTGTAAATAATTCATTTTCAACTACTTAGAAAAATAGTAGGGTACAGTAGGGATTCTCCTGTGGCTCATAAACAACTATATTCCGATGGATAGTAAAATCAAAGGTATCCTAAATGGGGTTGTTGTCATCGTTGTCGTTTTATGGCTTCTGCAAGCGTTTGGGCTTATAGATTCTTTAAAAAACATCCGAATATAAAGAATAATTAAACCAAAGCTTCTAACCCTTACACCTAAGCTATCGCCCTTTTTTGATAATGTGTGAATATTGTAACTTATAAAAAAAGTTGTGTAACACTTATCAAATCAAGGGATTAGCATCTTTGCCCTGTGTAAATTTATACACACATAAAAAACAATCGTTATGAAAAAAATAAACATGTGTCTAATAGTAATCTTGTTACTATTAAACTTTACTCCCATGCAGTTGTCAGCGGAAAATGACCCTGTCCCTGCCAAAACAGCTGAAGCCAAACGTATCGAATCTGCGGAGGTTGAAGCCCTATTAATACGGTTAAATGACATCAAGACGATGGATAGGTCAAACCTTAGTGCATCTGAAAAAAAAGAATTGCGAAAAGAAGTGCGTGAAGCCAAAAAACAGATGAAAAAATTAAGTGGTGGCGTGTATCTCTCTACTGGAGCCATTATTATTATCATACTACTCTTAATACTTATACTTTAAAAGGATAGAACAATTGAAGCAAACAATGAAAAGACATTACATTAATACTTTCGTTTTCCTTTTCAACTAAATTTTTCACTTGTACTCCCGTTTCAGTAGCCCAATACTGAGGGGTATCAACCAATGCCCATTTTTATTTATATCATTAACTTTTCAATACAATTTTAATACATTAAGATTATGAAAAATATAATTCTCTTTTTGATGATAGTCGGTTCCTTTTTAGCTGGATGTAAAAGCATTCAGAAAAGCCCAGCAACCACTAAGGACAAAACAGGTATGAACAATACCGAAAAAGGGGCTGTTATTGGCGCATCTTCTGGTGCCGTGGTTGGGGCTATTATTGGCAACAAAAATAAAAACACAGCACTTGGGGCTATTCTGGGAGCCGCCGTAGGGGGTACAGTTGGCGTTGTGATTGGCAGTAAAATGGATAAGCAAGCCAAAAAATTAGAAGAAGATTTGGGTACAGCCGCAACCGTAGAACGGGTAGGGGAGGGCATCAAATTGACATTTAATAGTCAATTACTCTTTGATTTTGGTAAAACGGATTTGAAGGAATCCAATAAAAATGATTTACAAAAATTTGCGGAAGTCTTGAAACAAAACCCTGATACAGAGCTGCTGATAGTCGGTCACACCGATGATGTAGGCTCCTATGCATTCAACCAAACCCTATCTGAAAAACGAGCTTCGGCTGTATCGTCTTACCTCGCTGCTTTAAATGTCGGTTATAGTCGCCTAAAAACACAGGGAAAAGGGGAGAACCAGCCCAGTGTATCAAACAGCACAGAGGAGAGCCGCTCACAAAATCGCCGTGTTGAAATTGCTATTTATGCGAATGAAAAAATGAAATCAGAAGCAACTCAAGAAGTGAAACAATAATTAAGACAGGATAAGGGATAAAGTAAGATATTCTGGATGTACACGATTTTAGATGTGATTTGGAGTACTTTATGTCAATCTTTTTTAATAACAATCTAAATTTAAAATTCTATGAAAATGAAATATATGAATTGTACCTTTTTGTTGGTTTTATTACTCATTGTAATGACCCCCTCAGTATCGCAAGCCCAAAGTAGGGTAGGCATCCGTGCTGGACTGAATGCAACCAATATCTCGTATGATAATTTGCCCAATAGGAGCGAACGGTTCGGATACCATGCAGGTATATTCGCAGACGTACCAGTTATTGCAGACTTCATGTCGGTTCAACCCGAACTGAGTTATTCTGTAAAAGGTACGGGTTTCAAACCCGCCACCGAGCGACTCACATTGAATATGAACTATGTAGATTTTCTTTTGCCAGTGGCATTTAAGCTGGGTTCATTTGACTTGCAGGTAGGACCTTTTGCTTCATATTTAATATCTACCCCCGATTATACGGGTTACAATGACGGTAAAATTGTTGTTGATGCTTTCAATAAATTTGATGCAGGACTGACGGGAGGATTGAGTTATAATATCAACAAAATAATGATTGGTATTCGATACAATCAAGGATTTATAGACGTTACTAAAGATATATCGCGTCCACTTTTGGGCAGTGGCAAAAATGCTGTTGGTCAAGTTTCGGTGGGTTACAAGTTTTAGTAGCTGTTTTTTTTTGGTGGTTATTTTATCGCTTTTACCAATTGATGTGTAAAAGCGATTTTTTTATATTTAAAATAACAATAAAAACACCAAATCTTAAAAGCCTGCCTTTCTCTTGAAGTGTGAATTATGTAACTTTTTCACAGAATTATGTAATACTTATTATTTAAAAGGCACTCACCTTTGTGACTAAATAATTAAATCAGACTTAAAGAACGATACAGATAATGAAAAGGTTAAAGACTGTGAAAATAAGTCTATACACTAAACCAAACGAGCAATAAGTCCATGAGCATATAATTAATCGTACTACCCATCAACTGACTACTTTTTTAGGACTTTTCTCTCTTGGCTATCATACATTTTCTACCCCTGTGTTTGCTGTATTGTACAGGAAATATAATTTCTATGCCGTATTTACAAGTGCTTGTAGAGTAACCAGATAATCCTATGTGCATAATACTCAGTTGAATCAAAGGCTTACAATTGTCGGTTTTTGCTATTTTGAAATGAAATATCTGATATGTTCTGAGGTCATATACCCCCTCAGTATTTTGGATAAAAAACCGCTCATTTTAATAAATCATCGTGCAATATTTTTTATAATTTAACTCTATTAAAATGAAAAGTAAACTACTCATTACTTCAATAGCGATTTTGCTATTTTTAATGCCATGCATCAATTTTGGGCAAGCTCCTAACCTAAGGTCAACATCAAATTTTACCTTATTTACCGCAGCGGGTGCTATTAATGTCACAGGAGCAGGTGCTATTGTCACAGGCGATGTGGGTACGAATGCAGGGGCTTTCAATGCTTTTCCTCCGGGTACGTTAAACGGGACAAGTCATGTTGCAGACGCCGTTTCGGCTCAAGCCGCTAATGATGTGGCTCTGGCTTATGCCGAAGTATTTGCCATTCCAGCTTGTAGTGTTATTGGTGTTGGATTAGGCGGCACCCCAACCCCTCAAATTCTTGCCCCTGGTGTTTACTGTTTGGGTGGTGCTGGGACTTTGAATGGTGAGTTAATATTAGATGGTGGTGGAGACCCTAATGCCTTATTTATTTTCAAAATAAATGGGGCTTTTGCAACAGCTATAAACGCAAAAGTTACGTTGAGAAATGGTGGTAACTTATGTAATGTGTATTGGCAAATAAACGGTGCAGTGGCTTTAGAATCGGGTACTGAATTTAAAGGCACTATCCTCGCAAACGGTGCGATTAGTTTATTGGGTAATGCAACTCTTTTGGGTAGAGGTCTTACAACAATGGGGGCTATTTCAGCAGCTAATAATATGGTTACTTTGGTGCCACCACCTATAGCATCAACTATTATTGTGGCAGCAGGTGGCACAACAATGTTTTGTGCGGGCGGTAGTGTGACGCTTTCTGGAAACACAGGGGGTACTTGGAGTACGGGTGCAACAACAACAACAATAACGGTCAACACAAGTGGTGATTATTTTGTAACAAATACTAATGGTTGCCAGACAGTCATCTCGAATCACATCATGGTCACGGTCAATCCGTTGCCCGCAGCAAATGCTGGAAATAATGCAACCATTTGTAGCGGCAACAGCGCAATGATTGGTGCTGCGCCAATAGCGGGTCATACTTACTCATGGACACCCTCAGCAGGATTAAGTTCAACAACAATAGCTAATCCTATTGCCAGCCCAGCGGCAACAACGACTTACACATTAACTGAAACCATTACTGCGACGGGGTGTCAAAAATCTAATTCTGTCACGGTTTCAGTAGGTTCTCCTGCTACTTGTACTATCATGGGCAACAGCACTATCTGCCAAGGTGGTTCAACCATGCTTTGTGTGCCTGCGGGTGCATTAAGCTATTTATGGAGTGCAAATGCGCTCAATGCAACGACACGGTGTGTTGACGTGACGGCTGCCGGCACATATACGGTAACAGTTACCGTTGTGGCAGGTTGCACCAATATTTGTAGTCAAACGATAACGGTTGACCCACAGCCTATCGCCTCCATTATTACAGGAACACCATCATTTTGTGCGGGTGGTAGTGTAACGCTTTCTGGAAATATTGGCGGTACTTGGAGTACAGGCGCAACAACACCCACTATAACTGTTACAGGGGCGGGCGACTATTTTGTAACAAATACAAACGCTTGTGGTAGTATTATTTCAAATCACATTATAGTAACGGTCAATGCACTACCTATTTGTACAATTACAGGTAATGGGTTCGTCTGTACGGGACAAACAACGCAACTTTGTGCGACAGCCTCTTCCGCAGGAACGCCATTAACCTATTTGTGGAATACAGGTGCTACTACCCAATGTATTACAGTTGGCGCAGGAGCTTATTCGGTCGTAGTCACAAATGCGGCAGGCTGTACGAGTATTTGCAGTAAAGTGATTTCATTGAACCCGCTACCAACAGCACTCACTGGTAGCAACGTTACGATATGTAATGGCTTCAGTGTCACTCTTGGTACAGCTCCATTAGCAGGACATACATACTTATGGACACCCGCATTAGGACTCAGTTCGGCAACAATATCTAATCCTGTTGCGGGTCCCTCTGTTACAACTACATACACATTGACAGAAACTATTATAGCAACGGGTTGTCAAATGTCAAATTCTATTACTGTTACAGTTGATTTACTTACCATTACAGGCAATGAGGTTATCTGTACTGGTAAATCAGCACAGCTTTGTGCGACTCCTGGTTTTGCTTCCTATCTATGGAATACAGGTGCTACAACCCAATGTATTACACCAACTGTAGCGGGAATGTATTATGTTACAGTTAACGGATGTGGTACACGATTCGGTAAAAATGTTACGTTTGTTGTGCCGAGTGGTTGCAATTGCGGATGCTATTAAAAATAGACTTGTTCAAATATTATTTTTCATCATTTGAGAACGCCATGTAGCGTCGAATTTATTCGATGCAGGCGCATACGTCGAATGAATTCGACATTACATTCGACTTTTGGAATACTGAAAAATAATACTTGAACAAGTCTATTGACTATATAATTCTACTTTGGCACTTTG
>JAYVKQ010000717.1:0-2789 GCA_043768285.1 Saprospiraceae bacterium
ATCAAACAACACTCGGTGGATATACCTTTTGGAAAGTTCCAAACTTTCCAAAAGGTGTGCTACACTTTAAAACCTTTTTAACCATGTCCGAACTCGCCCTACAACGCATCCGCGAAGCCAAAGAAAAACGCCTTACTCGCCTCGACCTCGGCAATTGTGGCTTGACCGAACTGCCTGATGAGTTGTTTGAATTGACTTGGTTGGAGGAGTTGATTTTATCAACTGGATATTATCTTTATGATAAATATGTCAATAAAAAATTCAATTACTTTTCATCAAACACGGGTAAACATAATAGTAATCGAAAAAATTGATAATGAGCAAGTTGTGTGGAAAAAAGGCGCGATATTGCGTATCCTAACGGATAAAAACAATCCTAAAAGCGCGTGTCGTGTATTGATGTATGAAGACGATGCCGAATCTAAAAGCGGTTTACGCCAAATTATATTTGAAGTGATGGGCGACCCTCAATCGCACCGCAAACACGCCCTGCATCGGGTGCGCGAAGAAGTAGAATCGTTGCATAAAAAATGGTTTAGAAGCATCAAACCCGATGAAATGATACCGTGTTGTTGTGAAAAATGTATCATCAGCGATGCACCCAAATTGTATAAATTAGAAGAACTATTGCAGTTGAAAGAAAAACGTTCTATCACAATTTGTCATATATCGGGTGACGATGTTTCTATACAGCATCTTTTAGAAGGCGTTTATGATAAAAATGAAATACGTGATATGGAAAATCAAGGTAGGTACTAAGTTCATAGTGTCGAATACAACTTTCCAAAAGTTTGAAACTTTTGGAAAGTTATACTTAAAATGAATTATTAATCAAAATATGAAAGAATACTGAGGGTCTCCCTCATTAAAGCCTATAAAAAATCCCTTTCAGTGGCAACACCGAAAGGGATTTATGTTTCTAAGATAATAATTTGATTATCAAGCTATTATCCATTATAAATTCTCAATTATACATTATTATTCACTCAACTTAGCCTTAGCTTTTTTCTTAGCCGAAGCAGTTTCAGTTTCCTCTGCAACTTTTTCCTCTGGTTTATATTCCGACAAGTCAAGATTTTTAGAGAAATCCATCTAAGAAGCCACGATGAAGATTGAAGAATATGTACCCGCTAATAGACCGACGAACAAGGCGAAAGCAAAACCTTTGATACCTGCACCACCCACGATAAAGAGTATGAACGTTACCATCTATACCTTCAATTACGTGATGATGATACCATAGACCGCCGCTACATTTATTTCAATTCCAATATGGTGCGATTAAAAGCAAAATACGCGGCTTATAAGTCGCAATATTTGGCAAATTTCAATTCCAATATGGTGCGATTAAAAGACAGTGCCATTTATTAGCTTATATCTGCCAATAATAGATTTCAATTCCAATATGGTGCGATTAAAAGAACACGATATTTTACTAAAAAACGACAACGAATTTAATTTCAATTCCAATATGGTGCGATTAAAAGATTGATTCATAAAAATCACGACCTCGGATAGATGAAATTTCAATTCCAATATGGTGCGATTAAAAGTTTACACCTAAACAGTTAATGTTTAATGTCGGTGATATTTCAATTCCAATATGGTGCGATTAAAAGAAATCAATAAAAATGCCCTTGTTGCTTGCGAAACAAATTTCAATTCCAATATGGTGCGATTAAAAGGGGCAAGTGCATTTATTTTCGGACAATCCTATTAATTTCAATTCCAATATGGTGCGATTAAAAGCCCAATTACTTCTGAACGTTTTACCTCAATATACTGAATTTCAATTCCAATATGGTGCGATTAAAAGCGCGTCAAGTCGAATTGAAAGATGTTGATAAGGGCAATTTCAATTCCAATATGGTGCGATTAAAAGTTGACCACAGCCGCATTGACACCAGTACCCACGCGGATTTCAATTCCAATATGGTGCGATTAAAAGAATGTGAGGCGTTGGCTACTCGAATTTTATACTTTAATTTCAATTCCAATATGGTGCGATTAAAAGTTGCTGTTACTGAAAGTGGCACACCCGTAGCTTTATTTCAATTCCTATATGGTGCGATTAAAAGCGTTTCATCCCATGCTGCCATAGCCTTTTGAAACAAATTTCAATTCCAATATGGTGCGATTAAAAGTGATACGATGTAGTAATTTTTGTTAAACTCTTTATTGATTTCAATTCCAATATGGTGCGATTAAAAGAGAGAGTTGAGCGAAGTACAAGCAAAAAAGTCTATATTTCAATTCCAATATGGTGCGATTAAAAGTAAAGCCACAACACAGCACACAAGAGGACGAATACATTTCAATTCCAATATGGTGCGATTAAAAGGGTTCATTTGCATTGTGAATTGTTTTTCCAACTCATATTTCAATTCCAATATGGTGCGATTAAAAGTGCCGCTCGTGGCGGTGGGTGTCGCCTTGTACGTGATTTCAATTCCAATATGGTGCGATTAAAAGACTAAGGAAGCCTTAGATAGTATGTTGAACCTGATATTTCAATTCCAATATGGTGCGATTAAAAGTAATCTCGTAAAGTCGCACCCTACCTATCTATCAGAATTTCAATTCCAATATGGTGCGATTAAAAGTTACGGTTGCTAAATCTCAAAATTCAAACGCGTTATTTCAATTCCAATATGGTGCGATTAAAAGAAAGTAGGTCTTACAGCTAAGACCGAACTGATTGCGATATAACTAATTGATAATCAATTAATTATTTTTTTTCTTGAGTAGCCTTAGAGTAAACTAAGTTATTGATTATTAGGCTTTTAGAT
>JAYVKQ010000718.1:0-8142 GCA_043768285.1 Saprospiraceae bacterium
TATCTTGAGGATTGGCTCATCATTTTTACCCAATTTATCAAATATCTCTTTGTAAATAATTCATTTTCAACTACTTAGAAAAATAGTAGGGTACAGTAACATCCGTGCATTCATCACTAAAGGAAAATGTACAGGTTTTTCGCGCAATATACGCCGTTCACTCTCGCCAATAGAAATATCCATAAACGATAAAATCTCGAAACCATCTTTCTGATATTTGTCTATCAAGGTATTCAAAACGGGTATTTCATTCTCAAAAGAATAATCCCAAAATTGAAAAAAATGGAGGAGCAAAACCCGTCCACGATATTGAATGGGGCGATGCACAAAGCCACTTGTATCAGGTGCATCAAAATCGGGAATAGGCGATAAATACAAGGCTTTGAGCGTGCTATCGTGCTTGATTGCATTGATTTTGAAGCGTTCTTTTACGATACCAATATATTTTTTAGTGCTTTCAGTGAGCAAATTATTTTTAGCACTGTCGCGCTCCAAACTATCTGTAATCATGATTTTTTCAAATGTATATTCCATTTTGTGGGTCATTGCTAACACAACAGTAGTGTCATTAAAGATACTGATATTGTGAGATATTTCATTTACACTATCAATAACCCATTCTTTTGTTTTGCCTGTTTGACCCAAAATACTGAGGGGTAATGTAGTTGCCGTAAATAGTAAGATTAAGTAGCGCATATCTAATGTTGTAGTTAATAACAAGATAAATTTTAAAAATCGTTTTAGGAGAATTGTCAGAGTACAAAGAATGACATCATTTTCCCATCATTTTAAAAATCAAGTCAAAAATAGAATTTTTTGATTTATTCAAAACAAAATACGGTTTTTTAACACTGTTGAACCCGCGATTGAAGGCTTCAACGTTGGGCAACATACTCCCCAAAAAGTTGAAAGATAGCCCCATTTGGGTGGTATCTTGTATGGCTTGCCATGTTAATTGCGACATTGCGCCTTGGTCGCGTCCATGTTCTGATAAACCATTGGCTAAGGCGTACCCATATTGTTTATCAAATATCATATAAAATGCGCCTTGTGCCATACCGTTTTCATCTTTAGATAGGTATATGCGCCTCTGTTTTTTTTCTTTTAATATGCTATCCAAATACCGCCAAGTGGCTTCCGCGATAGGATTTTGCTTGTTTTGCCTTGTAAAAACAGCATTGTTAAGTTTTAAAAACAACTCAGAGTCATCTGTTATTTCGATTTTGAAATGTTGCTCCGCTTTTTTGATATTGCGCTTGGTATTGCGGTTCAGTTGGGTATATACTGCGTCAGTTTTAGGTATATCCAACAGCATTTGCAAATAGCGAGTTTCGACGTTATATCCCGCCCAAGTGAATACGGAATGATCTTTTATATCAGGACATAATTGTAACGTAATCCGATGATAATCAGGCATTTGTGCGAGCAATGATTTGATACGAATTTGTTCTTCGTTGCTGTTTTCGTGGTTCGTAGGGTAGGTGAGAGGTCGTTGCCAAATACCCATATATTTGGTCAGAGGTGGAACGGTAATGATTTTTAGACCCCATTTTGAGCGATAAGCGTAGGTGAGGGCGGCAACAATCGTATGGCTTTTATCCTTAACCAAAGCCACATCCCATTCTAAACCAGTGTCACGACATACCGCATCGAGCCACCATGCTTGCATGAATATTGGCAGGGTTTCTTCTCCGTCGGAAAAAGATATATAGGCTGTTTTGTTGTCTGACATGGTTTATATTCCTTGATTCTTTCTGCCACGAAAAAAACTGTCATTGCGTGGAGGTACGATATTGCATCACGATGGAAGCGTGACGATCCAATCTTTTATATTATCCACTAATACTTCAAATTAAATTTCAGATTGAGTACTTATACTAATGTGAAAATCATGGTAAATGGAGCGGATTACTTCGTCACACTTCAATCGTGATGCGACATTGTACCTCTCGCAAGGACAGTTTTTTTTCTCGTTTAGGATATTGTTACTAATAAAAAAAAACGCTTAAACAATTGGTTATCAACTGTTTAAGCGTTTTTGTATCATCAGGAAATGATTGCTTATTTTTTCTTCGCCATCACGCGTGCGATGTATTTATCTACGCCACTGCCGTCTTGTGTAGTTGGATATTTATCCTTCAACTCTTGATAGGCAGACAAGGCAGTACCAAAGTCATTTTGCATTTCGCTCAACATGGCGTACCGCTTCAAATACATAGCGTTCAATTCTTCGACTGAACCTGCGGATGACGCATCTTTGTAGTATTTGAGTGCTTTTGAGTAGTCTTTCTTTTCGCTATATGCATCGCCTAATAGACCATATTTAAGTGCGGGAGAAATGCTACCTGCGGGTGAGAAATCGTCGAGAGCTTTGATAGCTTCGTCAAATTTGCCTAATTGCATATAGGATATACCAGCATACAATTGTGCAACATTGCCAGCAGGTGTGCTGCCATACTTGTCAATGATTTGCTGAAACCCTTTGCTGTTGGCATCCGTGCTGCTCAAAGCGGTTGCAAATGAATCTTTCTCAAATAAAGTCTCGGCTTTCCAGACGGCTTGCAAGGCTTCCTTTTGCTTACCTGCAATGTAGGTTTTCCAAGCAATAGAGCCGCCGATGATAGCCACAACACCAATCAAGCCTACTAAAAGGACTTTCTTATTGGTTTCGAACCATGATTCGGCTTTGTGCGTCACTTCTGCAACGTCCACCAATACTTCTTCTTTACTTACTTTCTGTTTCGTTACTTTCGCCATTATTAAGTCTTATCTTATCAGTTTTTTTAAAAAAGCCTACAAAATTATAATTTTTATTTGAAAAAGAACACTTTTCTTCCAAAATTTTGTCTGTATCTTACGCTAATTAGCCGTTTTTAGTTGCAAGGATGGTCATAATACTCCTACTTCATACTTCATACTTTTTATTTTCAAAAAAGCCCGTGCAACTCCGCCTGAACCTTATCTATAATCAAGCCCAAATCTTCGGGGCGATTGAGGAAATCTATTTCATCCGCATTGATAACCAATAATTTACCTTCATTGTAGCCAGATACCCACATATCATAACGCTCATTGAGGCGATTCAAATAATCAATAGAGATAGTGCCTTCGTATTCGCGTCCGCGTGTGTGAATATGATCAACCAAAGTCGGAATACTGGCTTTTAGATATATCATCAAATCGGGTGGCGATACTTGCTGTATCATCAGTTGAAATAGGCTAAAATAATTTTCAAAATCGCGTTTCGACATCAAACCCATTTCGTGCAAATTGGGCGCGAATATATGGGCATCTTCGTAGATAGAACGGTCTTGAATGATAGTTTTTTCGCCATTCTGGATATCTAAAATTTGACGATAGCGGCTATTCAAAAAATATACTTGCAAGTTGAATGACCAACGGTGCATATCATGGTAAAAATCAGCCAGATAGGGATTGTCTTCCACATCTTCAAAGTGCGGTTCCCAGTTAAAATTTTTAGCGAGTTGGGTTGTCAAAGTTGTTTTTCCTGCCCCAATATTACCAGCAATGGCAATATGTTTGACTAATTTTGGCTGATTGTTCATTATGTGCATCAATTATTGAAGTTGTTTATTGATTATGCCTTTTAAACTTCAAATATAAAAGGCTATTTTTAATATACAACTATCAATTCAAAAATAACTTAATTCGCATTGGCTTTTGCCTTTTCGTGGTCGCTTAGAAACTGTTGCAAACCTATATCTGTTAAAGGGTGTTTTAAAAGACCCAAAATGGGAGCCAGTGGGGCAGTTATCACATCTGCACCCGCTTGCGCAGCTTGTACAATATGCAATGGTGAACGGATACTGGCGGCCAAAACCTCAGTCGTATAGCCTTGTACCATATATATTTCAACAATTTGCTTAATCAACTCCATGCCATCCCAATTCATATCGTCAATACGACCAATGAAGGGCGATAGGTAAGTAGCACCCGCCTTCGCTGCCAATATCGCTTGACCTGCCGAGAAAACCAATGTACAATTGGTGCGGATACCTTGATTATGAAACCATGAAATGGCTTTAATACCTTCTTTTATCATAGGCACTTTGACGACAATGTTCTCGTGAATATCACACAACCGTTGTCCTTCGTCAATCATACCTTTAAAATCTGTCGCAATAACTTCCGCACTGACATCACCAACTTCTACAATATCGCATATGGCTCTATAATGTTTCATTATGTTGTTCGTACCAGTGATGCCTTCTTTTGCCATCAACGAAGGGTTGGTCGTTACGCCATCAAGAATACCTAAGTCTTTTGCTTCGCGGATTTGGTCAAGATTAGCCGTATCTATAAAGAATTTCATAGTAAAAAAATGAGAGTGGTGATTAGAGAATACGAGATTATACCATTGGAGAGTAAGAGATGAGGTATTAGCTTAGGGATTGAAAAATCTCGCAATGTTCAATCTCTTAATCTCTGTTTACAAAAAAAAATGCGCCAAGCACACCGCTCAACCACCTTATCCTTGCTGTGTTTCCACCCTGGGGAGGTTCGGCAGGAGCTGGTCGCCTGACGCGGCGCAAAGATAAATACCTTTGACATATTTTCAACATTTTTTTTTATTTTTTTTGAAAAAAAAGACTTTTCAAGTTGTCATACTTGAAAAGTCTTTGAAATGCCCGTTAAGATGAAATGTACGATTATGACTGTCATTGCGAATGCAGCGAAGCAATCTGTCCGCACATGTCCACTATTATAACGCTAAACTATCGAATAAGTGCCGCAAATTGCTTCGATGCGTGTGCAATGACAGTTTATTCGGTAAGTTTTTACGGCTTTATTAGCTTACTTATTTACAATTAATTTTTCAGACAATTTCTTATTGCCTTTCGATAATGTGTAAATATACACGCCATTAGGCATATCTTCTGTATTTAATTCTAAAGCGTTGATACCACGCTGAATACTGAGGGGGGTCGTGAAAACACTTTGCCCCATCAAATTGGTAACTTCAAATTGATAATTGCCACTTTCTACAGCATCTATTTTGATAAGTGTAGATAGTGTAGCGGGATTTGGAGATGCTGACATTGCCGACACTTCTGTAAGGTCGAATGTACTACTTGACCTACATGCTGCGTCCGTTGCAGGCAAAACGCGCAAATTGTATTCACCGGGAGCCAAAGCCGCGTTAGGGTAGGTTATATCTTGCCCACCGAATAACTCAACAAATACTTTTAAGGTGAAAGACAACTTATATGTGTTGGCTGGTGCATTAGTTGTGCCACGTAAAATAACACATCCCAAAGTGTTTTTCTTGAATAAGCAATTACCAGGATTACAAGCGTAGGTGATACCTGCGGGCAGTCCTGAGATACCCGTTGTTGGATTGACAAAAATACTATCCAGCCTCAAACGGCTGCCTAATAGTGCAACTGTGTCAGGGATACGGAGTGTAAAGACAAAATCGTAAGGTTTGCCAATACAAGCGGGTTTATCAATACCGCCCTTTGGATTGAGGGTTGCATCAAATGGTAGTGGATAAACATAGCCCGTAGAGTCTTTGTACTTAGCGTCGGGTACGCATACTGGGGTCTGAGCATAAAGGGCTGTGATAAACGAACAACCCAAAAACAAGAGTATCATTTTTCTCATTTACTTGATAGTTTTGGAGATGATGAAATAATTTGTGTAAAAATACGGTATTTTACCTAAACGATGCAACCCCAATTCTATTTAACATTTCATTAATCAAATTTTAGATTTCAGATTTCAGATTCTAATAATAAGCATCTGTACTAAATCGAAAGAGGTTTTCGGATTTTGAACATAAACAGATTTGCGAAATCTTAAAGATTTCGTAAATCTTACGCACCAAACTTGCGAAAATATGCTGCATCAAGCTGAAAGTATGACTGAGGAGATAAATTTTATTGTATTTTTTTAATCCGACAACCACTTTCGGTTCAGTATAAATACGGAGGGGTTCGTTTTATAAGTTTTTAAAATTACCCTTTTTCCTAATTTATTGAGTATCAACCTTCCAAGAGTTTCAAACCCTCGGAAGGTTATTCTAAGAACGTATAACACACACTACTGAGGGGTATATAAAGTTTGAAATTTGAAATCTAAAAATTGACATACGCACATACTGTTTTTCAACGTTTTACATCGTATTATCAAAAAAAACCTTAATTTTGCACCACAAATCTAAACTAAAACCTGCGATTTAAAATTCATCATAGTATATGAAAACTACTCTTTGGTTATATTCTTTTGCTTTATTATCCTTAACTGCTTGTGAAACTAAGGAAAATGACATACAACGCACGACTGTACAAGGCAATTGGGCTTTAACTTACGGTGAACTCAACGGGCAAGAAGCCCCAGCTTTAGAAAAAATTTATTTTACTTTTACAAACGATACATTGAAAACAAATTTCACTGCTTCCGAACAAGACGAAATTACTACCTACCGTATTTCTCAATCTACGCTCCTTCAAAAAACGGATGAACCTATTGAATATCACATCTTACAACTCAACGATACCCTTATGGAAATGACGACTGAGTTGCGTGGTTTTGATTTTAAATTGATGTTGCACAAGCAATAAATAGGCGTTTTATCCTAAATCTATATTTACTAAGACCTGAACGGCACTTTTGCTACAATCACACGTTATATATCTAATGACTAAATTAAAACAATCATCCATTTTTTTATTGACATGAAAAAGTTTTTACTCTTAATACCCTCATTAATCTTATCCATTCAAGTTGCGCTTGCGCTCGAAGTCAGTGTGACTCACTCGGGTTTTAAAGGTGAGAAGATGAATTATATAGAAATAAACTATTATATCATCGGTACAACTTTAACTCAAGTCCAAATTGATAGTATCAATTCGCAAGGGCGTATCGAAATTACGACCATTTTCAAGCAAAATGGTCAGATATCGAAATATGATAAATTTGTATTGAACAGCCCACCGTCGCTCGACCCAATTGACTTTTACGACCTGCACCGCTACGAGTTGGAAAACGGGGTGTATGATATTGAAGTCCAATTTAAAGACGTAAATAAAGCGGGTAACGATGCCACCTATAAATCCATGATTATCTTGGATTTTGGAGACCGTAACTTGCGACAAAGCGATATTTTGATATTAAATAGCTTCAAAAAGGATAGTTCGGATAGTAAATATGTGCGCAATGGGGTCTTTCTCGAACCCTTGCCTTTTACAATCTATGACCGCACCCACAAGTTGCTACACTTTTATAATGAATTTTATAATACCGATAAATTTTTTAACGGTGAAGATTTTTTGATGAGTTACAGTATCGAAAAAGCGAATAACCCTGCCAACGAATTGCCGAAAGCCATAGGGCATCAGCGTAAAAAGTCGGCTCCTTTTATTGCAAATTTGGTTTCGATGGATATTGCCAATTTGGAATCGGGCAACTATCGTTTAGTCGTCACTTTGCGCAATCGTACCAATGATTTATTGAGTCAAAAAGAAACGTTTTTTCAAAGAAGCAACCCCAGTGTTGAACGCAATATTGATACTATCTCGACAGATATGTTGCAAAAAGAATTTGTTGGCGAAATGGATGATCAACAACTGCGTTTTAGCCTAAAATCCCTTGCTATGAATATAGAAAAAGACGAAGCTGAAGGCTTTAAAACAATGATGGCAAGTGATAAAAAAGAAGATAAACAACGCTATTTATTCAAATATTGGTATCAAAAAAATAAAACCTTACCTGAGCAAGCCCACGATGAATATATGATGGTAGCTCGTGCGGTTGATAAAACCTATAATAATGGCTTTGGCTATGGTTTTGAAACGGATAGGGGGCGTATATTCATGCAGTATGGTCGCCCAAATGATGTTGTGACTGTTGAAAATGAACCCAATGCACCCCCTTATGAGGTTTGGATTTATTATAAATTCCCCGCAACCGAGCAGACCAATGTGAAGTTCCTTTTTTATAATCCTAAGCTCACTCTAAATGGCTATCAATTGTTGCACTCCAATTGTCGTGGCGAAGTCAATAATCCCCGTTGGAAACATGACTTATATAAAAATGTACCCAATGATTTGATTGGCAACAGCACTGACGGAACAGAAGTGAAGCAGGGCATCAACAGGCGCGCCGACCAAATATTTAGCG
>JAYVKQ010000719.1:0-7848 GCA_043768285.1 Saprospiraceae bacterium
GAAACTGTATGCGGTTTTCAAAGCTGCCACCCCATTTGTCGGTGCGTTTGTTCGTCCGTGCGGCAATAAATTGGTTAATCAAATAGCCTTCCGAACCCATCACTTCTACACCATCATACCCCGCTTCTTTGGCTAAAAAAGCTGCATTTATATAGTTATTAATGGTTTTACGCACGCCCCAAGTCGGTAGTGCGAAGGGTTTGAACGGGGTTATTGGCGATTGAATAGCACTCGGCGCGACACTCCACGGCTGATAGCCATAGCGACCCGCGTGGAGGATTTGCATACATATTTTGCCCCCCTCTTGATGCACCGCTTCGGTTATCAATGTGTGCTTTTTGACGTGGCGACTATTGGTCATTCGCGCCGCTTTGGGCATCACTGTCCCGAACATATCGGGCGAAATACCGCCTGTTACTATTAAGCCTACGCCCCCTCTGGCACGCTCGGCGTAGAAGGCTGCCAAACGCTCAAATCCATTTTTCTGTTCTTCCAAACCCGTGTGCATCGAACCCATCAACACACGGTTTTTTAATGTTGTAAATCCTAAATTAAGGGGTTGTAGTAAATACGGATAGGCGGACATATAGATATTGTTTAGATTTTTTTTAGAATATACTATGCTGCGCAAAAGTAAAATAGTTTAGCGAATTTTCGCTATTTTAGAAGTGGTTTAGGAAACCGATTTTGATGTTTTTTTTGAATGAGATTTAGTTTTTTTAAAAAAATTAAATCTCATTCAAAAAAAACATCAAAATCGGTTTCCTAAACCGCCTGTTAGTTCTAATATTCCTACATTTGCCAATCAAAAATTCTATTTATTCTAACATATTCTATTCATTCTGATTTGAAAAAAGACCAATTTATCCACCATTTTATTTTCGATGAATTTTCGGCAACGCCCAAATATCAGCAAGTGGTCGGCAATATACTGAGGGGTATTGAGCAAGGCGTGTTTAAAAAGGGCGATATGCTGCCCTCTATCAACGATTTGAGTTTGAATTTTGACATCGCGCGGATTACAGTAGAGAAAGGCTATAACGAACTCCGCAAAAAAGGGATTATCAACTCTACGCCCGGCAAAGGCTATTTTATTGTGGATACCCATATCAAACAAAACTTGCGTATCTTTTTGATATTCAATAAGTTAAGTGCGCATAAAAAACTCATTTACGATGCTTTTGTCGAAACCCTCGGCGACAAAGCCACTATTGATTTTTATATCTACAACAACGATTTTATGTTGTTTAAAAAACTAATAGAAAACCGAAAAGAGGACTATACGCACCTTGTCATTATTCCTCATTTTATTGACAGCGAAGACAAAGCCTATCAGATTATCAATACCTTACCCAAAGAAAAATTAATACTTTTAGATAAAATTGCCCCTCAAATCACGGGCGAATATGGTGCTGTGTATGAAAATTTTGCGAAGGATATTTACTATGCCTTAGAGCAAGCCAAAGAGCAACTCTCGAAATATAAAAAGCTAAAAATCATTTTTCCAGAAGGCAGTTATTACTCCAAAGAGATTGTCAAAGGCTTTTCGCACTTCTGTCGAGATTTCGCATTTGATTATGAAGTCATTTCCAACCTCGACAATGAAGAAAATACTGAGGGGGTCGCCTATCTCAATTTGGTAGAAGATGATTTGGTCAAGTTATTAGAAAAAATACAAGCGCAAGGCTTCGCACTCGGCAACCAAGTAGGTATTATTTCCTACAACGAAACCCCACTTAAACGCTTCATTTTGAATGGTTTAACAACTGTTTCTACAGATTTTAAAGCGATGGGCAAGGCAGCCGCGCAGCTTATTTTGGAGAATAAAAAAGAGCATATTGAAAACCCTTTTCAGTTGACTTTGAGGAGTTCGTTGTAGCAAGCACCCCTCAGTCATGCTTTCAGCTTGATGGAGCGAAACGCACCATATTTTACGCAATAATAATTGCCAATTCTTCTTTCAAAAAATTAATAAGGCTGCATACTTTAACATTTTCGTCTCTAAAATACGTCTCACCTGTAGGGATAATAACATATTGAAAATCGGGTTTCAAATCGGCAACACTCATATAAAAGCCTTTTGAAATGGAGGGCGCGACGGAATATTTAATTTCGATACACACCTTTTTACCATTTGGACTTATTAAAAACAAATCAACTTCTGCCCCTACCACAGTTCTGTAAAAATAATATTGCCAAATACCGTCAGTCACGCGGCGAATTTGCTCAACTACGTAGCCTTCCCAAGAAGCACCTAATAATGTACTTCTTTGAAGATTGTCGAAACTGGTAATATCGGCTAATTGATGTAAAATACCCGTATCTCTGAAATAAATCTTCGGAGATTTGACAAGCCTTTTGCCAACATTAACAAAATATGGCTCTAATCTGTGTATAAGAAATCCACCTTCAAGTAAATCTAAATACTTGCTTACGGTAGGTTGTGACACACCGAGTGATAGGGAAATAGAACTCATATTCAGTAATTGCCCATGTACGTGTGCAATCATTCGATATAATTTTGTCATTGTAACAAGACTAATTTCGTATCCCAACGATTTTAAGTCTTTTTCGATAAATGTACTGACAAAATTCCTTAACCACATTGTTGATACTTCTGGATTATGTTGAAGTAGAGCATTAGGAAATCCACCTTTGAACCAATGCTCATTTTGGCTAATACCTTCTGGCTCAACTTCTAATAGCGACAACGGGGTTAGTTCGCTATAAGCAATACGACCCGCCAAACTTTGTGCGCTTTGACGAATTAATGTAGGCGAAGCTGACCCTAATATCATAAATCGTGCAGGCACACGATGTTGGTCAACCAGTGCTCGTAACAACGAAAATAGACGAGGCATATGCTGAATTTCATCAATTACAACACATTTATCTTGGTGCAACTGCAAAAAGCCTTGTGCGTTCTGTTGCAGTAAAGCCAAATCAGCATCAAGTTCCAAATCCAAATAAACACTGGGTCGCGGAATTTCGAGTAGTAATTGTTTAGCTAAAGTTGTTTTTCCAACTTGCCGAGGTCCAATAATACCTGTAACGGGAAAGTAGTCTAAGCCCAACATAATTTCCCTTGTTAATGTTCTTTTTATCATTTTAACCTTGTTAATTCAAATTTACATTTTGAATTAACAAGGTTAAAATTATGAATTAAATTTTATAAACCTAAAACTAACACCATTTTTTCTTAATTTTTGTTAAAAATATCTAATAATATGCTCAATAGGGATACTTTCAGTTCAAAAACCGTATATGTTTCTTTACTTCTTATTTTTACCTTGTTATTTTAAAATTACATTTTCAATTAACAAGGTAAAAATAAAAAAATGCACCCCATAGGATAGTACATGACAGTTAAACCAAAACAATTCCCCATATTTGGGTTCTTAAAAAAAAATCATTTCATCAAAAACGAAATCTTAACGGATGCAAGTATTACTCGGTATTCTCTATCACACCATCGGCGGTATCTCGTCAGGTAGTTTTTATATGCCTTTCAAAAAGGTAAAAGATTGGGCTTGGGAAAGCTATTGGATTGTCGGCGGGCTATTTTCATGGCTCATTGTGCCACCTATCGCGGCTTATTTGACAGTGCCTCATTTTGGGGATGTCATCAGCGAAGGGGCATCTTCCGTCAAATCCTTTGTTTTTTTAATGGGCTTGCTGTGGGGCATTGGCGGCTTGACGTATGGCTTGGGCGTGCGCTATTTGGGTATGTCGCTCGGCAACTCCGTCACGCTGGGTTTTTGTTCGGCTTTTGGGGCTTTGATACCGTCTATTTATTATAGCATTAATCCTACGGAGGGTAAAACCTCTTTCACAGATTTGCTTAGTAACCAAGGCGGGCAATTGGTTTTATTGGGTACTTTGGTGTGTTTAATAGGCATTGCCGTACTCGGAAAGTCAGGTTTGATGAAGGAAAAAGAATTAACGGAAGAACAAAAACAAGCAAGTACGAAAGAGTTTAACTTAGTAAAAGGCTTAATTATCGCCATTATTTCGGGTATTTTAAGTGCATTTTTCAACTTTGGTATAGAAGGCGGCAAACCCTTAGCCGAAGCTGCGGTTGCGAAAGGTGCTGACCCTTTGTTTCAAAACAATGTCACCTATATAGTCCTCATGTGGGGCGGTTTGACGACCAATTTTATATGGTGTATGTATCTCAATTTTAAAAATAAAACGTTTGGCAACTATACCGACAGCCGAACACCTATTGGGTCAAATATCCTATTTGCGGGTATTGCGGGTACGATGTGGTTTCTCCAATTTTTCTTTTACGGTATGGGTGAAAGCAAATTGGGCAATGGCGCGAGTTCTTGGATTTTGCACATGGCGACCATTATTTTGACAGCCAATATCTGGGGTTTGTATCTCAAAGAGTGGTCAAGCGTTTCTAAAAAAACGTTTAATACTTTTTTGATTGGTATCGCTTTGATGTTGTTGTCTATTGTATTGGTGGGTATTGGGAATTCGATGAAGTAATAGTAGCGATGCGCCAGTAGTTTAGGAAACTGAATTTTATTTTTTCAAAAAAAATAAAATTCAGTTTCCTAAACTACTCACTATATTATCACACTAACCTTAAAAATAAAAACTATGAAAAAAATACTCGTAACAGGCGCATCAGGTCAGTTAGGTCGAGAAATCGTAAAACAATTAAAATCAAAGCGTTATACAGTCGTGGGCATTGACATTACCCCTTCTGAAACTACTGATACACTCGTTGATATTCGCCAAAAAGAACAAGTGGAAGCCATAACACAAGGCATAGATGCTATAATCCATACCGCTGCTATCCACGGGAAACACTACGAATTGAAATACCCCCGCGAGGCATTTATCAAAACCAATATTGATGGCACGTTAATCTTGCTCAATGCCTGTGTCAAACATGGGGTAAAGAAGTTTTTATACACCAGCACCACGTCTATTTATGGCAAATCTATGGTGGATAGCACGCAAGCCGTTTGGGTAGATGAGGCCCTATTGCCCGACCCACGAGATATTTATGATATTACAAAATGGACTGCCGAATTACTATGTCGTGATTATTTTGAAAAAAAAGGTATTGAAACCACCGTTTTAAGAGTATCCCGTTTTTTACCAGAAGATGATAATCTCAAAGCCATTCACCGTTTATATAGAGGTTTAGATGAACAAGATGGGGCTATGGCACATATATTAGCCTTAGAAAAAACGTTTGACACCTTTCAAACTTACAATATTTCAAATGATAGTCCTTTTCAAAAAGAGGATTTAGAACAATTGCTTTTTGAACCCAAAGAGGTGATTAAAAAATATTACCCGAATATTGAAGCGATATTCAAAGCAAAAAATTGGGCTTTTCCGAAAAGTATTGATAGGGTCTATTCGATTGACAAAGCGAATAGAGAATTGGGGTATATGCCTGTTAATAATTTTGATAGTTTTATAAAATGATGCCCCATGTTGAGGGGTATCAATCTTTATCTTTTATTGTTAAGCGTAAAGATTTTTGGGGTGAAAATACTGCGGGAGTAAAATTACATAAAAATCTTATCCAAATCCAATTCAAACCCACTCGCTTCATCAACTAAAACACCTTCGTTGTAGGTCTTTGTCTTTTGATTGGGTTTAATAACCATGACAGATTCTACGGACGGTAAAATGACCCAAGCGGATTTCATGCCCGCAGGGAAATAAACATCTTTTATTTTATCCGTAATATCATTAAAATTTTGCTTCGGCGATAATATTTCAATTGCCAAAAGAGGTGCTTCTTTTGTTTTTATAACATCCTCTTGCCAGTTGCGCGGTGTTTTTTCATAGATACAAAGGTCGGGTACAGCCTTCCCTGATGTCAAATCTAATGAAAGTTCTGGGAGAATATCATATTGGTTGCCATATTGGTTTCTTAGCTCAAAACAGGCATTTCCTTGAATAATTGAATGATTTTTACTTGGTAACGGTTTTCCTCGTTCTTGTTCATAGCGCACTTCCAAGCTATCTATGCTTGATTGTGCTTCTATTTCAGTTGTTGAATATGTTGTTACCAGTTCCATGTTTTTTAATTTTCAACAAATTTAGAATTAAAATAGAAGTTTTCAAAATAATATGGGTGAAAATACTGAGGGGGTAGCTACTTCTCAACCCACATTCTTCAACCTCAATAAGACAGTATAGGACAGTTATTTCAAGATTATACTTTACTTTTTAGGGTAAAATACTGAGGGGTGGCAAAAGGCGTAGGTCACCACTTTGCTATAAGGCTTACGACTACTGATTGTCTATGATTTTTAAATTTGTGTTTTTCTGAGAAATACCTATTTTTGTATAAAAATAAAGATAACATGGTTATTCATTCAGTATATAATCAAATAGCGGATTTGCTATCAACACTTGACCCCGCAAAGGTTATCGCCTTGAAACCTTCGGAAGAAGTTCAAAATCGCTTTTCGTTTTTAGTTGAAAAAAAGCATAATAATCAACTTGATGAAGCCGAAAAAGATGAATTGGATCACTTTGTCGTCCTTGAACGTTTGATACGTTTGGCTAAAATTCGCGCCCAAAACCGCCCAACCGCATGAGTGTTTATATCCCCGAAAATTTACGCCAATTGGTCGCTACTCGTGCTAAAATGCGCTGCGAATACTGTTGTTTAAGCCTTGAAAATGCCTATTTCTCTTTCCATATTGACCATATAGTAAGCGCCAAACATGATGGTTTGACTATAGCTGAAAACCTTGCTTTTGCCTGTGCACTCTGTAACCTCAACAAAGGGTCTGATATTGCTACCTTTTTAACAACGCCCCAAATCCCAATTCGATTTTACAATCCTCGTACAGACGATTGGAGTACTCATTTTGAAGTGCTTTCAACAGGTCTCTTATCGCCTAAAACCGACATTGGTGAAGCCACAATCAAAATTCTAAAATTAAATCATGTGGACGCTATCATTGAAAGACAAGAGATGATACGGTTTAACTTGCTGTAAATACTGAGGGGGTAGCCAATCCCAATAAGACAGTGTAGGACAGTTATTTCAAAAAGGGGTTTTACTTTTGAGGGTGAAAATGGTGAAATACTGAGGGGGTAAAATCTGTAAGTTACAAAATTGAATAAATAGGCAACGATGTTACCATATCAGAAATTAGAAGACTTATATCAACATTTAAAAACGGATGGCTTAGTGAAAAGAGATTATACTCAACCTTTTGAAGAGGAAGGTATGCGTATTGAGACAGTAATACCGCCCTGTTTTGAAGGTTACGCCAAAATAATGTTTCCGTGGAGTATAAATGTGGATGCACCCAATAAATATTTCAAAGAAATACCTGAAAATGAATCATATTTAGATGATTTTGTTGACTTATTATTTGAACTCTACCATACAAACAAAGCCGATTATGAGTTAAAGGTTAAAGAAATTGAAACTAAATTAGAGCCTTATAACCTCGAAAAAAAGGCATTCAAAGATTCAATTGACCCAGACAAAGTAAAAAATTGGCGACCTGTACGCTGGAAAGAAGTCTGCGAAATTTATGAAGCCCACTACCACAATGATATTTCACCTTATAGTTTTGATTTAAAGTTTAAGGGCAGAAGATATGGTTTACTTTCCCATGAATATTCATCTATGCCTTTTGATATTGAAACGCCACTTTTTGAAATGTTGAAAAAACATACTTGTTCTAATCTTTTAACATGGAATAAGGTAAGTCGAATAGTAGAAGAAGTCTCTATCCATGATTATATCACTGAACTGATTGCGATATAACTAATTGATAATCAATTAATTATTTTTTTTCTTGAGTAGCCTTAGAGTAAACTAAGTTATTGATTATTAGGCTTTTAGAT
>JAYVKQ010000720.1:0-5071 GCA_043768285.1 Saprospiraceae bacterium
ATATAGTGGCAATATAGCACACACAAGTGCTGGCGCAACCACGCAAAATGTAGCTGTTAGCGGTACTATTTCTGCACCTTTAACAGTTATCAGTATAGCGACTGCAAAAACGCGAGCAGATAGTATGGCTGTTGCCATTTCGGGTCGTTTATTAGTAACCAACCAATTTGGCGGCAGATTGACGTACGTGCAAGATAATACGGCAGGTGTTGCCGTGTTTGGCAGTAGCACAACCTTTTTACCCAATACTTGGCAGATTGGCGACTCGGTAATAATAGCGGGCACTATTGTCACATTCAATGGTTTCAGAGAAATAGTCAATATTACACAAGCTACTTTGGTTGCGGGGCAAACGAATAAACCCGTTACACCCATTGTCATTACAGCCGCGCAACAGTTAGATTATGAAGGCAGTTTGGTGACTATCAAAGAGGCTAATTTTGTACAATCGGGTACTTTTACGAATAATACTAATTTTGATTTTGCAAACTGCGCGAATACCTATGCCGTTTTGCGTATAGTAGGTGGTACGGCTAACGATATTATAGGTAAAGAAATTCCGAAAAATACCCGCGATTTGACAGGCGTAATGACCCGTTTTAATGCCGTTCCACAATTGCAACCGCGTTTTTTATCAGAAATTGCAACAGTAGCAACTACCCAATGTACCTTAAAAGGTGTTTGTCCGACTACGGCTTTGGTCACAGACGGTACTTTTGATAGAACTAAAACGTTTGACCTCGCCGCATGGAATGTTGAATGGCTCGGCAATACAGGATTTGGACCCAGCAATGAGCAATTGCAACAAGACAATGTAAAATGTGTGGTAGAAAAATTAAAATCTGATGTGATTGTGTTGGTCGAGGTTTGTGATACCTCTAAAATGAAAAATATCGTACCCGCGGGTTATGATTATAGATGTTCGGCGCAATATTATTCGCATTTTTATGATACGCCAGAAACGGCTGCCGACCCTGCGCAAAAGGTATGTGTAGCGTTCAATAAGGCAACAGTAACGCCAATTGAAGCAGAATGTAAGGCGATATTGACTACAAACGCTACATTCACGGCAGCCAGCCCCGACAATAGTTTTTGGGCATCGGGTCGTTTGCCGTATATGTTCACTGCAAATGTGACGCTTGATGGCGTAACGCGCAAGGTGCGTATTGTGGGTATTCATGCCAAAGCGGGTGCTGCCATTGCAGATTACAACCGTCGTGTGCCAGATGTTCAAGCATTAAAAAAAGAATTAGATGATAAATATCCAAAAGAAATAGTCATTGTAGCGGGTGACTTTAACGATGATTTGGATAGTTCTATAACTGCGGGGCAAGCGAGTAGTTATGCTAATTTTATGAGAGACAGTGCGAACTATCGCGGCATTACGAAAGTATTGAGCGATGCAAAAAAAAGAAGTACCATTGCTAATGCTGATATAGTTGATCATATTATGATTTCAAATGAACTCTTTGGCGCATATCTCAATAATACGGCTGATGTGGCTACGGCTTCTTCTATCGGCTTCATCAATGCCTATGGTTCTGCAACAACTGACCATTATCCCGTTTGGGCGCGGTTCGATTTAAAATTAGCTACTTCTGTCAAAGAAGTTATCCGTTTTGGTGCTTTAGATGCTTCGGTTTCGCCCAACCCAACCAACGGCGATTTAACGATAAGTATCACATCTGAAACTGCCGAAGCCGTTGAAATAAACGCTTATGATGCTTTTGGTCGTTTGGTTAAAATAACTAAAAACAATGTGTCGCAAGGAGCTAATTCATTGATTGTCAATATGCAAGATGTAAGCTCTGGCGTGTATCACTTTTTCATCAAACAAGCGGATAAAGCTAAAACCATTAAGGTTGTTAAGTTTTAATATCCTCTAAAATAGTTTGCTTACACCAACGTATCGGATGCTTTTGTAAGTGTCCGATACGTTTTTTTATGCTATCATATTTATTTGACTTTTATAATTTCTTACTACCTTAGCCTTTCAATCATCTAAATTAAAACCAATGATTAATACCCTACGCGAAGCCTACAACAGTGCCTTCACTCTCGCTAAATACGAAGCCTTTTTAAACCATATTGCTTCGCTTTATGATTATAGACCCAGTTTCCGAATTGCCGAAACACCCGTTTTTATCCCCGATGATTTTCGAGATAAACTCGTCAAGGCGTGTGAAGATATTGCTGACGTTATATGTGCGCCCGATTTCATCAAAAATACTGAGGGGTCAATGCAATCGCAGCACTGTGTACCGCATGAAGATGCACACAGCACTTTTTTAGTTGTGGACTTTGGTGTTTGTGAAGAAAAAGGAGAATTAGTACCCAAATTGATTGAGTTGCAAGGTTTTCCCTCTTTATTTTTCTTTCAAATAGATTTGGCAGATGCTTATGCGCACATTTTTGATATACCCAAAAGTATGACTTCTTATTTCAATGGCTTGAATAGGGAGGGGTATCTAAAATTATTGAAAGATATTATGGTGGGCGATACTGACCCTAAAAATGTTGTTTTATTAGAAATAGAACCTGAAAAGCAGAATACGCAAGTGGACTTTTGGAGTACTGCGCATTACCTCGGTATTAAAGTATTATGCTTGACAAAAGTGATAAAAAAAGGTAAAAAACTCTATTATCAAGCTGAAAACGGGCGAAATATCCACATCAAAAAAATATACAACCGCGTCATTTTTGACGAGTTAGAACGCCGACCCGACCTACGATTTGGCTTCAATTTTACAGACGATATTGACGTGGAATGGATTGGACACCCCAATTGGTTTTTCCGCATTTCAAAATATACACTTCCCCTTTTAAAAAGTGATTATGTACCCAAAACACATTTTTTGCATCAAATTGATACCGCACAATTGGATTTAAGTCAATATGTGCTAAAACCACTATTTTCCTTTTCGGGTCAAGGCGTGACCATCAATGTCACGCAAGCAGATATTGATGCTGTTACAGATAAACCGAACTGGATTTTGCAAGAGAAAGTACACTATTCGCCCATTTTGAAAACGCCAAGTGGCGATACGAAAGTCGAAATACGCATGCTCATGGTCTGGAAAAAAGAATGGGAACGTCCTCGTTTGGTCAATAACCTCGTGCGTTTGAGCAAGGGGGAAATGATTGGCGTGCGGTATAATAAAGATAAAGATTGGGTTGGGGGTAGCATTGGGTATATTAATCCGATTTACTAACGTGCAACGGAACGCTGTTCCGTTGAGCGAATTTGCACACAACGAAACAGCGTTCCGTTGCACATACCACTTTTTTTGTTAAGTAATACAGGAGGCAGACACTATATATATAAAGCAATGTATGATGTCAAAAATCACCGTTGTCGTGTATAGTGAAAACCCTGTATGGCTTCAAAAAACAATAGACCACTTTGAAAAAAAGAAAAACAAAGTGGTTATCATTCAGTGGACTACTGTTGCACAATCGCCCAAATACCCCATAGACTTTTTTATAGTACACGCACAACCTTCTTTGGATAGCTTTGACGTGGTAAGGGCGTTGCAAGAAAGACAGCCCTTTCCGCATATTTTATGGATATGCAATTTGAAAAATGCCGTCATGCTATTAGATTTTTTAAACACAAAACCTTGCTCCATTTTAAGTGAAAAAAGTAGTGCAAATGACATAGATGTAGCCCTACAAAATCTCCAAAAAGGATATATCCAAATCCCAAAAAAATTATTCCAAGATTTAATAACGACTGAAACTCCTTTTAAAACGGCACATATTGCAACAAAATTCATCAATATTTACGCCCTTACCCACCGCGAAATTGAATTGCTGCACCTATTGGCAAAAGGTTTACTGTATAAAGAAGTTGCTAAAAAGATGGGTATCAAATTGGGTAGCGTCAAGCAATATACGCATATCGTGTACACCAAATTGGGCGTAACCAATCGGACAGAAGCCCTAAATCTCTTATTTTCTGTTAAATAATTAACCGCTATCCGTGCCACCGTTTGGAACGGTGGCACGGGTTTTAACTTTAAATTTTAACACCCCCTCAGTATTTCTAAGCCACAATTATAAGAAAAATCCTATATTGCATTTTTTTTACTAAAAATAAAAGATAATGCGGTATTTACTATTGGTACTTCATCTTTTAGCGTTTTCGCTACACGCTCAAAATTTAAAAAAAATTGACCCCGCCCTACTCGATGCTTTCCAAGATGGCAAAGCTCCATTTTTTATCGTTATGACAGAGCAAGCCGATATTACACAAGCCAGTAGCTTCACTACAAAAGAAGCAAAAGGGCAATTCGTTTTCGAAAGGCTTTATAACACAGCCGAGCAATCGCAAGCACCCATTAAAGCCCTTTTGAAAGCACAAAACATTGATTTTCAATCATTTTGGATAGTTAATGCACTTTATATAAAAGGCGATAGACAATTGATTGAGCAATTGACACAGCGCGAAGATGTGGCGCAAGTCGTGAGTAATCCGAAAGCCAAACATGAGTTGCCAAGCCTACAAGAACCCACTTCGCTCGAAACCCGTGGCGTACCACAAATAGCTTGGGGCGTTGCCAAAATCAAAGCGGATAGCGTATGGGCATTGGGCTTCAAAGGTAAAAATGCCATCATCGGCGGTCAAGATACAGGCTACGATTGGGAGCATAAGGCACTCAAATCCAAATATCGCGGTTGGAATGCCTCTACCAACAAAGCTGACCATAATTATAATTGGCACGACAGTATTCATAAAGACAGCACGAAATCGGGTAATCCTTGTGGCTACGATTTAAAAGTACCCTGCGATGATGATGTGCATGGCACGCATACGATGGGCACTATGCTTGGCTCAAACGATACCTTAGTGGTAGGTGTGGCGCCTGATGCCAAATGGATTGCATCGCGCAATATGGATAGAGGCAATGGCACTTTGGAGAGCTATGTCGAGAGTTTTCAATGGTTTTTAGCCCCTACCGATACCTTGAATAAAAATCCTAATCCATCAAAAGCACCCCATGTTATTAACAATTCATGGTATTGTTCGGAAGGCGAGGGCTGCAATAAAACGAATTTTTCAGTTTTAGAA
>JAYVKQ010000721.1:0-8069 GCA_043768285.1 Saprospiraceae bacterium
CTATCACGAACTTACCGCCGTGTTCTTTCACTTGGCGCAAGGCATCCATGTAATTCTCCACCGCCGTGCCGTCAATAAGTGGACCTACGTGGCTGTTTATATCCAATGGATTGCCGATACGCAATTGAGCATAGGCTTTTGCCAAACTCGTTTTTATCTGCTCATACATACTTTCGTGAATAATCAAGCGGCGGGTCGTGGTGCAGCGTTGCCCCGCCGTGCCGACTGCGCCGAATACTGCGCCCGGTATCACGATATTCAAATTGGCAGACGGCGTGATGATAATTGCATTATTGCCACCCAGTTCCAATATCGTTTTGCCCAAGCGTTCACCCACCGTTTTAGCAACGATTTTACCCATCCGCGTAGAGCCTGTGGCAGATATTAGCGGCACGCGCTTATCCTGCGTCATATACTCGCCCACGCGATAATCACCATTGATTAGGCAGGATATACCTTCGGGTAAATCATTGGCTTTCAATACTTTCTGGAAAATATTTTGACAGGCGATAGCACTCAAAGGCGTTTTTTCACTCGGTTTCCAAAGCGTTACATTGCCACAAACCCATGCCAAGGCAGCATTCCATGACCATACGGCTACGGGGAAATTGAAGGCAGATATGATACCCACCACACCCATCGGATGCCATTGCTCATACATACGGTGCGCGGGTCGCTCGCTGTGCATCGTCAAGCCATATAACTGACGGCTCAAACCCACCGCAAAGTCGCATATATCAATCATTTCCTGCACTTCGCCCCAGCCTTCTTGCAGACTTTTGCCCATTTCGTAGCTGACAAGGCGACCCAATGCGTCTTTATATTGGCGCAAAGCATCGCCAAATTGCCGTACAATTTCGCCGCGTTTGGGGGCGGGCATAGTGCGCCATATCTTAAAAGCGGCTTCGGCTTGGGTCATTACGGCTTCGTATTGCTCCTTTGAGGTGACAGAAACAGACCCAATCAAAGCACCATCAACAGGTGAAAAGGACTTAATATTTCTTCTACCCCCCTTGGTGCTTATAGCTCCATCCCGACTGGGTGTGACATTATTTTGCCCCGTAGAAGTGCCATGATTGCTTTGTTTGACCCCTAATTTCTTTAAAAAATCTAATTTGATTTCGACTTTGGTTAGCGTTTCCATTTTTAATGATTTATAATTTGGTTATTAATAAAAACACAAATGATACCTATTATATACGAATTTCTCTAATTTAGATATAATAATTCGGTACTAATTCGCTTAATTCGTGTTGTAATTATGCATTATCCATTATCCATTTGATAGCCCCCTCAGTATTTTCCAACACCAAATCGGCTTCGGTCAGATAATGCGACGGTAAAGACGTAGCCACCCCAATGACAAACAAACCCGCCGCTTTTGCTGCCTTTATGCCCGATACTGAATCCTCGATACCCATACACTCAGACGGTTTTAAACCCAAACTTTCTGCCGCTTTTTGATAGCAATCGGGATTGGGTTTGTGGCGTATAACATCATCAGCTGTGATGACTTGTTGAAAATAATCGTAGATACCCGCCCCTTTCAAGCTCAGCATAGCACCAGACCGATTGCTCGATGTAGCAACCGCTAAACGAAAACGATTGAGCATCGGTAAAAGCTCTTTCACACCTTTGTGAGCAGGCACATTTTTAGTGATTTTTGCTTCAAAAACCCGCCTTTTATCTTGCAGAAGGGTGTCCGCACTGGCAGGAACGTTATAATCGTGAACGATTTTTGCCGTAAAATTTCTATCCGATATACCTATCCATTGGTGAAACCATTCGTGCGAAAAGTTTAAGCCGAACTCGGCGAATACATCATTCCACGCTTCAATATGCACAGGTTCGGTATCCACCAAAACGCCATCCATATCGAATACTATTCCTTTGTAATTGGGCATATATTATTGTTGTTATTTCTAAAAAAAGTCTGCAAAGTTACAGTATAATTGCGTTTTATCGAAATTGATACTCTTTTTCTTCTACTCAAAATATAATTTTAATATACAGGCACTATACCAATAGTATATTTTTTCATAATGCCACTTTGTCATAAAACAATTTTAAAATTAGGTAGCAAAGAGCAATTTAATGCAATCATATTATAATATTATTTATATAAAAAGAGTTTAAAAAGTACGATTTTTATTGTTAATGATATGTTAATTTTAGGCACAAATAATTAAAAACAATTTAATTTCAAGAATATTTCAACATACCTACACAAAAAAGGTATATCTTTGCATCGCAATTTTTTATAATTCTTTTCATTACAAAATCTAATTAATTATCATGACAAAATTTAATGAAGCGATAGCAACCTACAAGTCATTTATGGGCGAAAAGCTCGATATGAAAAAAATCAATGAAGGCTTGCTAACAGAGTTGGCGCAAATGCTTGGTACTGCTATTTTTGATGCCGATGCATCTATTGTAGCTTGTTCAGATAAAGGCGAAACAGGTCGCGTTAAAGAGCTATTTCTTATCAACGAATTGGGTTTAGAAAACACACCTAAACTTGACGAAGCCATCCAAGCGGTTTGTAAGCAAATGGGCACTTCTAATCGTAAAAAATACCGCGTCGTTTTCTACTATCTATTATTACAGCATTTTGGTAAAGACGCTACTTTTGGCAAAACAGGTGTTGCTGAAACAAAAACAGCTAAAAAAGCAACCGCCAAAAAAGAAGTTGTAGTCGAAACAGTTGCTGAAGTGAAAAATGAAACTACCAAAGAAGCAAAAGCAAGCACTAAAAAAGTAGCACAAGCTGCTGTTGAAGTGAAAGAAACTGTTGCTCCAAAATCTGAAGTCGTAGCAATCAAAACGGTTAAGTCAACTAAGCGTATCTTCACCCCTATTACCTTCAATTCTTTTGAAGAGCAGTTGGATTATTACAAATCATTTATCTACAACGACATCAAATTTCAAGATATTCAACCAGAATTGTTAGCCGACCTTATTCATACTGCAGGTGGTGCAACAATCGTTGAAACAACTTCAATAGAAGACCGCGAATACATCAAAAATAATTTTTTGATTGGTCGTTTGGGCTTAGAAAACAATGGAGAACTGGACGAGGCTATCAATTTGGTAAACACTCGTTTGGGCAATTTGCCTAAATATCGTCCTGTATTCTACTATCTTTTGACAAAACATACGGGCAGAGAGTGGGTTATTACAGAACCAACTGAAGCTGTATTGTTCTAATTTTCTGAATTTGTTATAGGGTTATATATACATAAACGTGTTGTGCTAAGTGTGCAACACGTTTTTTTTATAAAAAAAATCAAGAATGATAAATCGCTCGTTTTTGGCGTAAAGATTTACGAAATCTCAAAGATTTCGTAAATCTGATACCCCCTCAGTATTTTACTAAATAAGTTCACCTATCAGCTAAACTTTCGCCCATCGCCTTACCCGCGTGCCAGCCGCCAGTCCAGGCGGCTTGAAAATTGAAGCCGCCTGTTATCGCATCAATATTCAAGACTTCTCCTGCCAGATAAAGGTTGGGTATCACTTTACTTTCAAATGTTTTAAAATGTACTTCGTCCAAATCTACCCCGCCTGAAGTGACAAATTCATCTTTAAATGTGCTTTTACCTATCACTTGGAAAGTGCCTTGTGCCAATTGTTCGGCGAGGCTTTGCATATGCTTTTTCGATGCATCTGCCCAACGCAAATCAGGTGCAATTTCAGATGCCAAAACCAATCGTTCCCACAAGCGCGAGGGTATATCATACTGAGGGGTATTGCTGATATATTTTTTAGAATACTCTGATTTACAATCATTTAGCGTTTCCTTGACTTCTTCTAAGTTATAAAAACCTGTCCAATTGAGCGCAATGTCGAAATGATAATGGAGGTCAAATAATTGCCGCGCCCCCCATGCCGATAAGCGCAAAATCGCGGGACCTGACGCACCCCAATGTGTCACCAAAAGAGGTCCTGTTGCTTTGAGTTTTTCGCCTACAATTGTTACCTCTACATTCGGAACGCTCAAACCAGCAAGCCCTTCCAGACGGCTATCTTTAATATTGAATGTAAATAATGAGGGTACTGGTTTGATGATATTATGTCCTAATTTTGCCAATATATCCCACGCCCCCTTCGAGCTACCTGTTGCCATCATCACAATATCAGCTTGAATATCGCCTTGGCTTGATTTTATAAAAAATTGATTATCAATTACTTCGATATCATCAACCCGATACCCCCTCAGTATTTTCACGCCTTTTTGTACCGCTTCGCCATATAAGCAATCTATAATCGTTTGCGAATTATCGGTAGTTGGAAACACGCGCCCATCGTCTTCAATTTTCAATTGAACGCCACGTTTTTCAAACCACTCAAAAGTATCGCCTGTCATAAAACGAGAAAATGGACTCATCAGGGCTTTATCGCCACGAGGGTAATTTTTGACCATATCACGAGGAATAAAGCAAGCGTGGGTGACATTACAACGCCCTCCCCCACTCACTTTCACTTTCTCCAACACGTTTTTACCGCGTTCTAATATAGAAATATCAGCTTTTGGATTGATTTCTGCGGCAGTTATAGCCGCGAAAAAACCCGCCGCCCCGCCGCCTATAATGATGATTTTTGACACTTTTTTCTAATAATAACTATTGAATGAGCAATAAAAAATTGTATGCACAAGTATTTAATTAACACTTTTATTACATAATTTTTTTCTAAAAAACACAACTAAATATAAACATATTGCGTAAAAACAACATAGTAGCATATTCCAGAACAATTAAAATAACGATTAATGAAAAGAACCGTTTACACACTTTTAATTCTATCCCTTTCAACTATTTTATGTGCTAAAGAAGACCCAAAAACGGCACAAGATTCCCTCCAAATGATAATGCAAAACATCGAGAAGACGCTAAGGTATGAAAAAGGTACAGTAAATATCGGCGACAATTTAGCAAAAATTAATATTCCTTTGGGTTTTAGGTTTTTAGATGCCGAACAAGCCGATTATGTTGTCTATCAACTCTGGGGCAATCTCAAAGGGGCAGATGATAAACTATACGGTTTAATCGTTCCCGAAAACATTGGTGTCACCGAAGATGGCGGCTGGGCGTTTGTGGTCGAATACAGTGATATGGGGTATGTCAATGACAACGATGCAGACAAAATCAACTACGACGAACTACTAAAAGATATGCAAAAAGACGAAAAAGCGGACAATGAACAGCGCGTAAAATTGAATTACGCCACTGCCCATTTAGTAGGTTGGGCGCAAAAACCGTTTTATGATAAAAGCAAAAAGGTGCTACATTGGGCAAAGGAAATATCATTTGCTGATAGCGATGAAAATACCTTGAATTATAATATTCGTGTGTTGGGTAGAAAGGGCGTTTTGGTGCTTAATGCAGTAGGTGGCATCGGCAAATTGCCCGAAATCAATAGCAAAATTGAGACAATACTAAACAGTGTTGAATATCAAGAAGGCAATCGTTATGCAGATTTTAACCCCTCAGTTGATAAAGTGGCGGGTTGGACGATTGGTGGCTTGGTTGCGGGAAAAGTGCTTGCCAAAGCGGGCATTTTCGCTTTTTTAGCCAAATTTGCAAAGGTTATTTTCGTAGCAATTGCGGCAGCCGGCGGTGCTACTTGGCGTTGGATTACGGGCAGACGGAAAGAGCAAGATGAAGAAATTGCAATCGAAAGTGATGTAGAAGAATCCGTACCCCAAGAAGAATTGGTGTCGGCACAGTCTGAAAATAATGCCGTATCGAATGAAGCGAAATAAGGGAATAAGTTGGTTAAATTATAACAATTTATAATGAATTTCAAAAAAGACTGTCTATTAAGGCAGTCTTTTTTTGTGGTCAAATCACGCATGTATTGATATAAACGGCTTAAAATAAATTCACACAGCAATTTTGTATATAGACAAAAAGGTATCTTTACATTAATTTCCATTATTGGAAGGGCGATTGAAATTGCCCTTCCGATGCCACCACATTGTCCATTTACAGAATTACTGATAGCATTTTTAATTCATCCTTCCCTCAAAAATCTATTTCCCAACTACAATGCTTATATTTGCTCCTTCTTAAATTTGAAGCTACTTTCGATGGTACAAAAAAGTCTATTAATATCTTTTTTTTCAATCTTTTTTTACTTGAATATCCATGCGCAAAACATTGATAGTGTGCGTGTTGGGCGCGATACGAGTAAAAAAAATACCCCCTCAGTATTAGCACCCAAAAAAGACAATGCCTTTGTGCCTAATCCTAAAAAAGCGTTGTTGTATTCTATCATACCAGGCGGAGGGCAGATATACAACCGCAAGGCTTTGTATATCCGATTGCCTTTGGTATATGGCGCATTGGGCGGCTCTGTTTTCTATACCCGTTGGAGTTCGGTGCGCTATAAATTGTTACGTGATGTATATGCAAGCAAAGCCAAAGGGGAAAAGAATTTTCCTAATGATTTGCCGTCCTCCTACCCTGCCAACATCGTATCGCAATTGAAAGAACAGTACACGTCTATTTCACCAGATTTTTTAAAAAGAAATCGAGATAGTTTTTTCAAACAAACTCAGCAAGCATACGCTTTTGTGGCTATCACCTATATACTCACGGCTGCCGAAGCCTTCACGACGGCGCATTTACTCAATTTTGATGTCAGTGAAGATATTAGCATGAAACTCAAACCCGATTTTCAATATATGCCTTATGGCGTAGCTTCGGGTATGGGGCTGGCGTTTAGTTTTTAAATTAACGTGAGTTTGAAAATGGGTGAAAACACCGAAATGTCGTAGCTACGCTACTCCAACATTGGCTATGTGATATTTTCCTACCTAAATGTCGTGCTTAACGGCACTTTGGTAGTATAAAAAGTGCTGTTTAGGCACGACATTATGGTAATAATACAGTGAAAAAATATATAAAAGTGGCGTAGCCACGGCACTTCGGTATTTTTTACCTATTTTCAAACTCACGCCAATTTAATTTTAAAAAAATATCTTTCAAAATAAACTGAAAGTTCTGAAAATTTGTTATACATTTATAGTATTCAAACAGCAATAACAAATAGAAAAACGGATGACATGGATATATTAGATTTACACGGAATTTTTTCCAAAGTAACGAGTAAATAATAAGTTGGTCAAATGTACCGTCGAATTCATTCGATGGGCTGCGTAAATCATTGATAACCAACGCCTCCGTCGAATGAATTCGACGGTACATTTGACCAACTTATTTCTTGTGCGTTACAAATAAACATAAAAAAATCTGTGTAAATCTAATATATCCGTGTTATCCGTTTTCCTTTTATGCCTAATATTCTTTATATTAAAATTATTTAAATATGAAAAACGCTGCCAATATCCACGTCATTTTACAAGATAAAACGCTTAATAGCGACCTCCAACGCATTGCGCAAAAGGTACATAAAGGCGAAAGGCTCTCCAATACTGAGGGGGTGCTGTTGTTTGAAAAAGGTAGTTTAGGCTATCTTGGCGCATTGGCAAATTACGTCCGCGAACAGAAAAATGGCGACAATACCTATTTTAACCGAAATTTCCATATTGAGCCGACCAATTTGTGTATCTATACCTGCAAATTTTGCTCATACAGTCGCTTAATAAAACAACGTGGCGAAGATAGTTGGGAATATACAATGGACGATATGATGAATATCGTCAAAAGCTACGATGGCAAACCCGTTACGGAGGTGCATATCGTAGGCGGCGTACTCCCGCAGTATGATTTGCCTTTTTACCTTGATTTTTTTAAAAAAATAAAAGAACATCGTCCCGAATTACACATCAAAGCCCTCACGCCTGTTGAGTATCATTATATTTTCAAAAAAGGAAAAGTGAGTTATGAAGACGGTATGCGCATGGTCAAGGAATCGGGGGTAGATTCGCTGCCCGGTGGCGGTGCGGAGATATTTCACCCCGAAGTCCGTGAAGTAATTGCGCACGATAAATGTACGGGCGAACAGTGGCTGCGGATGCACGAAATATGGCACAACTTGGGTATGCGCTCCAACGCCACGATGCTGTATGGACATATCGAAAAATATGCGCACCGTATTGA
>JAYVKQ010000722.1:0-2142 GCA_043768285.1 Saprospiraceae bacterium
TTGACCGCCTTGCCCCGCATCACAACAACCGATAAAGCAGCAATGATTGACGCCATTCGCCACGAACGACAGGTGGAATTGGGCTTTGAAATGCACCGCTATTTTGATTTGGTGCGCTGGGGTATAGCCGCAAAGGCAATTCCTGAATTTAAAGTAGGCAAACATGAGGTTTTCCCTTTGCCGCAAATAGAAATGGATTTGAATCCGAGTTTGGTGCAAAATCCGAATTATTGAGTTGAATTAGGATTTGTAGGATTTTAAAGATTAAAATAAGATAGTGAGATTCTCATGTTTTACATAGAAATAATCCTAAAACATCTTTAAAATCCTACAAATCCTAATTCAAATTTTACCTTTTTCCATTTAAAAAACAGGTTCTATGAAATTTATAACACCTTTTTTCATTATTGCGTTTCTTCTAAATTGCTCAATTTCAAGTAATTTACAAGGACAATCAAATCAGATTGCTGTGCAACGCATTGAAAAAATGCCTAACCTGCCCGCGCCTTATAATCTCAGAAATTGGAAACAAGCCGCTCGTCAATATGACTCATTTGTGTATGATGTGACAAAGACGGGGCAATATTTACCCCTTGTGTCAATCGGTGCTGCGGGGGTGAATTATCCTCAAAATAAAACGATAAAACTCTTGACTTACGTAGGCAGTCCATCGGGTAGTGAGGCGATTAATGTTTTGCCTTCGCTTGTGGGCGCAACGTTGGTGGGCAACGATAAAAGCAATCAATTTGGTCAAAATTGGCTGGTGATGAGTCAAGATTTTTTCAATAAAGCCAATGGTGAAAATATTTATCTCAACAATGCGGGTGCAAGTAGTGGTGGCGATTGGTGGTATGATTTGATGCCCAATGTCTTTTTTTATCAACTGTATGACCTCTATCCAAATGCAGGTATTGAGGCAAATAGTCAGTTTTCGACTATTGCCAATCGCTTTTTAGAAGCCGTTCGCGCGATGGGCGGACGGGATACGGCTTGGGCTTTACCCAACATGAACTATCGTGCTTGGAAATTTAAAACCATGCAGCCGCTTGCTACGGGCGTTATTGAACCCGAAGCGGCTGGTGCTTATGCGTGGGTTTTATACAATGCTTATAAAAAAACGGGTAATAAAGAGTTTTTAAAAGGGGCAGAATGGGCCATTGAGTTTTTAAATAATCTACAAAATAACCCTTCTTATGAGCTGCAATTACCTTATGGAACTTATACGGCGGCAAAAATGAATGCTGAATTGGGTACCACTTACGATATTCCCAAAATGGTCAATTGGTCTTTTGACAAAGGCGCATTGCGAGGTTGGGGAACAATTGTGGGCACTTGGGGTGGTTTTGATGTGTCGGGTTTGGTCGGTGAAGCGAATGATGGTGGCAATGATTATGCTTTTCAACTCAATGGTGTTCAGCAAGCGGCGGCTCTCGTGCCAATGGTGCGCTACGACAAGCGTTTTGCGAGGGCAATCGGTAAATGGGTTTTGAATTTAGCGAATGCGACCCGCTTATTTTATCCCCGTTTTTTACCAAATAATATGCAAGATGCCAGTGCTTGGTCAAATGCGAATGACCCTAATCAAGTGATTGGTTATGAGGCTTTGCGTGAAAAATGGCAAGGGTTATCGCCTTTTTCAACGGGTGATGCGCTGGGTGGCGGTTGGGCAGGCACTAATTTGGCACTTTATGGTACATCGTCCATCGGTTATCTGGGCAGTATGATTGAAGAAACAAATGTTGAAAAGATATTGAAACTCGACCTATTAAAAACGGACTTTTTTCACGCAAAAGCCTTCCCAACTTATTTGTTTTACAACCCATTTAATACATCAAAATCGGTTTCATTTGATGCAGGCACTACGCCTTCTGATGTATATGATGCCTTGACTGAGACTTTTATAGCCCGCAATGTTTCAGGTTTAACCAATTTAAATATACCAGCTAATCAAGCCATTTTAATAACCATTACGCCAGTGGGAGGCAGCGTAACGTATGACCGCAATAAAATGCTGGTCAATAATACGGTCGTTGATTTTCAACAAAAAACAAATGCTTTTACGCGCCCCGTTCGTATAAAAGCGTTGGCAGCTACGCAGAAAACGCTTCAAATTGGAGATTCTACAAAAGTATATGCCACGGC
>JAYVKQ010000723.1:0-4441 GCA_043768285.1 Saprospiraceae bacterium
TACCCATTTGAATCTCACAACAGATAGAAAAAGGGGAATTCATTTGGATGCTACTTGTGAAAATGAGTCCCGCCATTTCTATTATGTGGCAGTGAAAACGCAAGCATTTTACCTCAATCTGGAAAGTACGATTTTTGAGCAAAAGCAGCTGGAAAACGTTAAAAAAGAAGTATTGAGTCCAAAATCAACCCATTCTACGGAAAAACAGGACAGTTACACCTATATTGATGAAATCACTGACGATGTAAAAATAGATTTTATATTTAAAACTATCAATATGAACAAACCCCGAAAGCTTCAATGTTTCGATTTTGGTTGTCTGTGTAAGGAGAATAATGTAGATTTTGATTTAGCAAAGTCCTTTGCACTGACTCATTTTTACGATTCCGAACAAAAAAATCCTGAAAAAGTAATTAGTGATCAATTAAAAGATGGGTATGACCAAACCACTTTCCGCTATTCGGAGGAACAATTTATCGTTTTTTTGCGCGATACTTATCATGTAAAAGTGGTTCAAAATCCATCCCCCAAAACACTTTTTGTAAAAAAAGAAGAGATACAAGATAAAGCCGAAGCTGAAATTGAACGAAATTACAAGAAAAATCTTAAAAAAGTCAAAAGTGAAGCAAAAAATGATTTTCCAATAGACGCATTTCCAACGAAAACTGCCGAAATAATCCAAGCTTTTCAAAAAGCGGACGGGTATCCTATGGATTATTATGGAACGAATGCTTTAGTCGCCATCTCGTCGTTACTGGGAGTCGCATACAAAGCCCAATATCGGCGCGGTCATGAACATTTTCCCATTCTTTATGCGGTATTAGTGGGGGATTCCTCTGCAGGAAAAACCGTTAGTGCCAAACGATTTTTTCAACCCTTATTGGATATTGAACAAAATGCTGCAGAGGAATACAATGTAAAAATGGGGATTTGGCATCAAGAAGCCCTTTCGGAAAAAGAAAGTCCGCCCAAACCCAAACGGAGAGAGCTCATTATTGATAATTCAACGCTTGAAGCACTCATTCGCGCCATGTATCATAATCCTCGCGGTATTTTATACCTGCAAGAAGAGGTTTTAGCATGGATTAAGAACATGAATAGTTATCGGTCGGGAAGTGATGAACAATTTTGGTTAAAAAATTGGGATTCGTCGTTTGTAAAATACAATCGCGTTTCAGGCGATATTATTACGATTGCACATCCTAATGCAACCGTGATTGGCGGCGTACAACCTGGTGTGATTCACCAATTGTTAAATGGCGACAAAAATGTTACGGGTTTTTCGGCACGACTCATTTTTGCCTATCCTGCGGAAACAAAAGCACCTTATGATAGTGATGAATATCCATCGGAGGAGTTTATTAATAATTGGCAAGAGATAATTTCCTATGTAGATGCTTTACCCAATCGAATTGAGGCAGGAAAAACAACGAATAATATACCCAAAGTGGATTTCGTATATTTGAAATGTTCCACTGAAGCGAAAATAGTGTATAAAAAAGCGATAAATGAATTAACGGATAACATTAATGCCACCGATAATGACCAACTGAAAAGTATTTACGGAAAAATGAAATCCTATATGATTCGTTTTGCCCTGATTTTAGAAGTAATTCGGAGTGCGGAAGAACAAATTAACTATTCCTCTTGGCAAGAAATAGAAAAACACCTGTATATCAGTCAAAAAAGTATGGAAGGTGGGTACAAATTAATGAAATATTACAAACATAATAGTGAAAAAGTAATCCAACGATTGGAAACGCCAGTTGATGCTTTAAGAGATGAACAACAAGCTTGGTACAGAGCCTTACCAATTGAAGGGATTATTTGGGCGAATGCTATAAAATTAGCGAAAAAGGTAGGTTTTAGCGAAAGAACAGCGAATCGGTTACTAAATAATACATTTTTGTTTAAAAAAACAGGTATGATGTACGAAAGACGAATATCATAAAAGTAAATATATTTATGAAAACATTAAAATACGGTGTAATATATTACACCGTATTTTTTTTTTACTATGTCACAATTGAAAAGGGTTTTTTTGCCTAAAGCTCTCCTTTTTTTTACTTTTGGCAGTTAAACTACTCTAACTAATTGATAATCATTTATTTACTTCGTTTTTTAACTGCCAAATCACTGCCAAATCACTGCCAAAGTCACTGCCAACTACTGCCAAAGTAGAAATTTTTGTTATATGAGTTTTGAGGTCTTTTTTACCCTTTTTTGGCAGTAGTTGGCAGTGGTTTGGCAGTGATTTGGCAGTTAAAAATGCTTACAACTAATTGATTATCAATTAGTTATAATAAATCAACTGCCAAAAAAACAAGTCTCCATTCCGTAAAAGTGCACATCCGAAAAAAAAAGGCTTTTTTATGTGTCACAAAAAAAGCCTTTTTTTCCACCTCTATTCTCAAAAATTGCACTGGATAGCCTATGCGCAGCGTAGCGTACACACCTATATATATAGGTGTAAAAAAAAACGCCTCCTTTTTTCGTAAAAAAGGAAGCGCGATGGGTTTTCCAAAATAAATAAATATCTTTGCCCCGCAAACAAGAAGAACTCAATGCTTGCAACATCGAGTTCCTTGTTGATATTTTTTACAAGTTTGTTTAAAATATCCGCAACAAAAGTTGCACAGTTGCCAACGGTTTATAAACTGTGCTAAAATACAAAAAGTTAACGGGCTGTTGGCGTTCCCGAAACAATTATAATACACCGCAAAATTACGACATTTTACGAAAGATGTTGTGTTTTGCCCATCCTTTTCAGAAATGAAAAAAAAATACGATGGCATGTCGCCCGACATGTTCCATGACGCTGTGTCGTCCACGCCTATTCCCGTTTTTACCTCTTTCAATGAGGTAAATAAAAACGATTCCTCAAATCTGTTACAGAATGTGCCAGATGGTAACTCCATTCAAAACGAACTTATCAAAATCGATTTTGATAAGCAATTGGTATCGGCAAGGGCATTGTATAATTTTTTAGAACTGGCGGAACGATTTTCTAAATGGTGTAAAAGAATGTTTTCATATGGACTTGTAGAAAACGTTGATTATACAGCTGTAAATAATGGTACAAATGGTGCACCAAATGGTACACCATTTGTACCATTATTTACAAATAGTGAGATGGAAGAAATTGACGATTATTTGCTCACCATCAATGCAGCAAATAATCGTCAATGGTTCAACGCAGCGAAAAAAGTAAAAAAGATTTTTTTTGGTTGTAGAAATGCTTCCGATTCCAGTAAAAGATTACCTTTGTCGCGTAAACAACAATAGCCGAACGGTGGTACGTTCGACTATTTTATGTTTTTTGATATTTGTTTAAAATATCTCTGCAAAGAGGCCAATAATTTGCGGTAAAACTAAATTTAAGGGTGATTGGCGCACCCCAATAAAATAACAATGCAAAATTACGACATTCTAAGACAGATGTTTTAAATTTTGCGCAAATTTTTCAGGAATGAAAAAAAAATCCAATGGCATGTCACCTGACATGTTCCATGACGCTACGCCGTCCCCACCGATTCCTGTTTTTACTACCACCAATGAAGGAGCTAAAAACGAATCGCAAAATCCGTTACAGGCTGTGACAGAAGATTTAACAGGCGTAGGAAAAACTACACCTGTTATTTTTCAAAACGAAATTATAAAAGTCGATTTTGAAAAGCAAACAGTATCTGCAAGAGCATTGTATGATTTTTTAGACCTAACGGAACGATTTTCTAAATGGTTTAAAAGAATGATTTCATACGGACTTGTTGAAAATGTTGATTTTACAGCTGTGGCATTTGTTATCTGCCATAAACAGCCATCATTTACAGATGGTATACCCCCCGTACCATTTGGTACAGGGGGTATACCATCTGTAAATGATGGTGTATACCAAGATATTGGCGACTATTTGCTTACGATTGATGCGGCAAAACACATTGCAATGGTTCAACGCAATGAAAAAGGCAAACAAGCGCGGCAATATTTTATTGATGTCGAAAAACTGTATTTGAAAAACCTTCATTCAAATAATCAGACCGATGCCACACTTATTGAAAAAATAAGAAAATTGATTGTCGAAAAGGATGGAGAAATGGTTAAGCGAGACGATTACAAATTATTGGCTGAAAAAAATATTGCTTTAGAACAAAAGTTAGCCTTGCACCATTTGAAAGACGAATATATCGAGCGCACGATTTCAAAAAAAATAGATATTGCAATCCAGGCTTCGTTTCGAGAAGCGGATCAAATTAGCGGCAGAGGAGAATTTGTCCCGCTACCCCGCACGAAACCCAATACGACCGTCCTGTTGAATCGTTTGGAAAAAGAACTTCAGAAAACGACCTTAGAAGAAGATTTAATTAGAAAATGGTATCGTCCTGCGGAACGTAAAACGGAAAATTCTATATTTTTAACTGCAACGGATATTACGGAGCAGTTG
>JAYVKQ010000724.1:0-3365 GCA_043768285.1 Saprospiraceae bacterium
GGGTATAACAGATGCCGACAAAGGCATGTTCGACCCCTCAGTATCGGGGATTGGAACGTTTACTTTGATATATACTTACAACGATATTTTTAATGGTTGCACGAATACCGTGACACAGAATCTGACAGTGAACCCTACGCCGAAAGCCTTGATTGAACCGATACCTACGACTTGTGCAAATGATGCGCGACAATTCAAACACAGTGCAACGGGAGCTATAAAATTCAAGTGGCTTTTCGGTGATGGCGATACGTCTAACCTTGAAAATCCGCGTCATACGTTTAGAAATGCGGGTGATTATTATGCAAAATTAGTAACAACCAATGATAAAGGCTGTCAAGATACAGCCACCTTAAAACTCAATGTTATCGCGCCTTTAAATGCGGATTTTACACAAAATGTAGTAGATGGCTGCGCGCCTTTGGCAGTCAAATTTAGTAACTTGAATACTTGTTGCACCGATGCTAAATACAAATGGGACTTTGGCAATGGCAAAACAAGCGAAGCAATTAACCCTAATGGTGCGATTATTTTTGATAATTTTGGCATCCAAGACACGCAATATGTCGTGAAACTAACGGTAGCAATGGAAGGTTGTACTTCGGCTTCTACGGTCACCAATATCACTGTTGCGAATGAGCCAGAAGCCAATTTTGGGGTCAATGTTAGCTCAGGTTGTTCGCCTTTGAAGGTGCAATTGGCGAACGTATCGGGTGGTTCGCCACGCAAATTTAGATGGGATTTTGGCAACGGCAGAACATCAATTGAACAAAATCCAGATATTCAGTCTTTTGTAGGCGTAGGCAATACGCCGAAAGAATATGTGATACAATTGATAGCCTCTAATGCTTGTGCCGAGGATACTGCCTTTCAAAAAGTAACGGTAAAACCATCGGACGTAAAAGCCTTTTTCGGCTTAGATAAAATAGAAGGTTGCGCACCTTTGACGGTCAATGTATCGGGTGCGGTGACTTCATCGGCTTCTGTACAATATATATTAGGTGATGGTGCGGTATCAAATCAAAAGAGTTTGACACATACTTTCAACACGCCGGGTACTTATAAAATCAAGCAAATGGTGTCGGGATTATGCGGTCAGGATTCGTTAGAGCGCATCGTCTATGCTTGGGAAACGCCTTCGGCAAAATTCACTGCTGCACAAAGCGATGGTTGCAAAGACCGGACGGTGAAATTCGCACAAGTGAATACACAAAAGGTTGATGTTCAATGGAATATGGGCGACGGCACAATTTTAAAAGTCTATAATCCACAGCACAACTACGGGCGAAAAGGTGATTTTATTGTGATATTAAATATAGAAGATATGACGCATGGCTGCAAAAATCAAGACTCGCTCTTGGTGCAAGTGCGCTCACCCCTCAGTTTTGATATTGATTCGGTACGCCATTCGGCTTGCTATGATGTCAATACAGGGGCAATTGTTATCGAAAGACACAACGTATTAAATGCAACTGGCACACTCGAGTTCTCTTTGAACGATTCTACATTTACCAAAGACATTAGCCTAACAGGTGTTTTTTCTAACCTCGAAGGACGGCGTTGGCACACCGTATGGGTGCGCGATAAACAGGGTTGCATGGATACGGCTTCGGTCTATATCAATGGCTTCCCACCTTTAGCGATTGATGCGGGTAGAGACCGCGAAATCGAATTGGGCGACAGCACGCATACGGCGGTCATTACCAACGCTTACAAATTGTTGAATATTGAATGGACAAATGGCGCAACTATGAGCTGCGATACGTGCGCCGATGTGTGGTTGAAACCAACCGAATCAACGACATATAGAGTTAGAGCATCAGCACCAGAAGGCTGTTCTGCCGAGGCTTTTGTAACGGTTCATGTTGTGAGTAATCACAGAGTATTTGTGCCCAACGCATTTTCGCCAAATATGGATGGGTCGAATGATTGTTTCTATCCTTACGTATCACGGCACGTCAAAACCATCAAGCATTTCCGTGTTTTCACGCGCTGGGGTGAGATGGTATATGAAAAAAGAAATTTTATGACTTATAATACCAGCAATAACGCCACCGAAGGATGGGACGGGCAATTCAGAGGCGACGGTGCGCAAGCGGCGGTATATGTATGGGTTATGGAAGTCGAGCTTTTAAATGGTAATGTTGAATTATATAAGGGTGATGTAACTCTAATTCGATGAACTATGTGGTTTTAATATGTGGGAGGGGGTTGCCTTTGAGGCAACGCCCTCTTTTTAGTGGTGCGTACTAAACTTTTTTGCATAAAACAATACATCTTCGATATTATATTAACATAATCGATATTAAATCGTTTAAAAAATTAACCCCCTGTATCGTCCTAAAATCACTTAACACATAGCCATTAAATGATATTAAGTCATTTGTTCTGTCTAATTTTTTCATGTAGCAAAAAAACAAGCGGCACAGCCAATCGTTTCGCCCACGACTTTTCATTATGTTCCGCGCCTTCATACACGGGAGTGAGCATATTGTGTGTTGTATATCCTTTTTCTAATAAAATAAAATTAACCTGTTTTTGAAAAGGTGCATAAAGCGCATCTAAACCTACCGTGCCGTGGTCAAAATAAATTTTATGGTGTTTCGGCGTAGGCAAACAGGCTTTCAAGTAGTCCATAAAAGCATCGGTTATGCGCTGTGTCACTTCCAAAGTGCCTATCCAATGCGTAGAAAGGCACGCTGCACCGCCAAATACTGAGGGGTACTCGCACACGGCATACATAGACACTAAACCGCCCATACTCGAACCCGCTATAAAAGTATTATCTCTATCTTTTTTAGTAGAAAAACGGGTATCAATATAGGGTTTTAGCTCCGAAACAATGAATTTTAAGTAATTATCCGATTGTACTTTATCAGGAAAAAGTCCTGTTTGAGCATTTCGTTTAGCATAGTTTAATAGGCTATCTTGATACGAGAGGGGCAGGCTTTCAAACGGCTTTTGTGAAAAATATTCTGCGTGTCGCGCTTGTGTATTGTGGATACCAACGACAATACAATCCCTAATTTTCTCCGCTGCCCTCAAGCGACTAATGGTTTCATCCACCTGCCATTCCTGTTTGTTCCAATTTCTTGTACTATCAAACAACATTTGCCCATCGTGCATATACAGCACGGCATATGTCTTCTTTTTGCTATATCCCTTTGGCAACCACACATCTATATGTCGTGGCATAACATGCTTAGATTTGAAATTTTCAATAGAAAATAACTGCGATATAGCTTTTTGAGAAAATGTTTTATTGGAAAGAAAAATACAAATGAGTAAAATGATATATTGTTTCATTTTTATAGTTATTAAAAATTTCTCCACAAAGTTGTCATTGCGAGCGCAGCGAAGCAATC
>JAYVKQ010000725.1:0-8826 GCA_043768285.1 Saprospiraceae bacterium
AACAGATGCCTCGTAAAACCTTTGAAGTGGAAATTTAAAGGGTTTACTGATAATTTAGCTTAAAATTATACCCGTTTATTTAATTCTTCATGCACTAGAAATAATATTCCCTAATTTAATGGATTTGAATGGAGTTAGTTTTAATATTTCGGCAATATCTTGTGCCATATCAGGTGAATTTTCAAGCTTAACTAAAAGTTGTTCTTCAAAAACTTTTAAATTTTGTATAGAGGGGTTTTTCTGTATTAGTTCTATTGTTTTAGGTTCTTCATCTTTTATAAATATTTTTTTGATATAAGGGAAAATATCTTCTCCAATTTTTTCGGAAATCTTTTCTCCAGTTTTGGTAAGAAAAGGAGTTAATGCAGCTGTTACAGTTGCTGCTGTTAAAGTACTTACAATCATGTTAATTTAATTTAATAGTAACTGGTATTTTAAGACCTAAAAAAAACATTAAAGCAATATTTCTCAAAAGATGAAGCAAATCGGAAAGGAAAAGTCGTTTTTTGCGTTCAGGTGTATGTTTAAAATTGGTGTGCAAATATAAAAATAGAAAATTATATTAAGTTATAATATATCAAAATAATTAAAACATTAACAGTTTATTGACAATTGTTTTGTGTTTATTTGTTTGTTTTTCAGATGAGTAATTGTGATTATGTAAGCGAACACAAATATATTGTTCCTATATATAGTTTCTATATTTTTTAAACAAAAGTTTTAAGCGATATGGAAAAACACTCAATTTGACTATCGGTTTGGGAGGGGGGGTATTAGAAATAGGGAGTGAGTGTATTAGTTACGCACAATAAAATGTAAATAATTCTATATTAAAAACAAATATTTGTTTGATAAAATCAATTGATATATACTTGCACTTTGAAAATCATAAAAAACAAGGTAATCATGCAAGAAAACAACGAAATACCATCATTAATCCCCGAGGAAGAGGATTCCTTACATCATGCAGGAGACAAGAGTTTTAAAGTAGCGATGAAAGTCAAAGAAACGGCTTTGGAATATCTTGAAAAATTTTATCCCTCGCTCTTCACGCTTTTGGATGTAACAAGTTTTGAATTGGACAATACGAACTATGTCAGCAAAGATTTTAATGAATACTATTCAGATGTAGTATATCGTACTTTTTTGAAAACAACCCATTCAAAAAGGAAAAAACCAGTGGCAGTTGCCTTATTATTTGAGCATAAGAAGACAATTCCTTCCTATTTTATCTTGTTTTTACAACTATTAGAATACATCATTTTCATTTGGCGAGCCGATTTAGCCAATAAAAGAAAGCCGTCGGTGATTATCCCAATCGTTATTTTTCAAGGTAAAAAAGGCTTACAAATCAAACAGTTGCATGATTGTTTCAAGGGCGTTCCGAAGGAAATTTTAAAGCATATTCCCAATTTTGATATTCATTTGACGAGTGTACATCAACTACCCGATGAAAGGATATTGGCATTAGAAGAAAAGGGGTTATTGCGCAGCTTATTTTTAGCATACACCTACGCTGAAAAGAAGGCAAATATTGAAAATATGCTACACGAAGTGTTTAAGTTTTTCAAACATCATCCAGATAGATTTGATTTTTTTCAGCAAATGCTTGCATTTCTTTCAAATGAGGATTATCTTAGCGACATTGAAAGAGAAGAGCTGTTCAACAAATATTTAGCATCACCACAAAAAGAAAATGTAATGAACACTTATCAGGTTTTAAGACAAGAGGGTAAAATAGAGGGGGAAATAGAAAAAGCCCATTTGATGATACTCCGTGGCAGATGGAAAGGTGCAACTATTGATTTTTTGGCAGATCAGTCAGAGTTGCCTTACATAGAAGTCGATAACTTGCTTAAAGGGTATGACAAAGTCTATGAATATTGGCAAAACAATAAAAAAGATAAAGAAACGCTGATGAAAATAACCGTTTTGTCGGCGCAAGAAGTGGATTATTTGATGAATTTATTTTCTAAAAAATAAAACGTACTGCTCGCCATGTGCGCTCTGAGCGTCTTCGTTTGCAGCGAATACTACCCCTCCCGACTATTTCGGGATTTTTTCTCAGTATTTGGTAAATAAAAATCGCATAACTCCTTGTTCGACAATGGATTATGCGATTTTTATTTATTGAAATACTGAGGGGGGTATCAATGATTTTTAATCATCAACGCCAATATCTGCGCCGCCGCTTTCGGTATCACTGTACCCGGTCCAAAAATACCTGCAACACCCAGTGTATATAGAAAATCGTAGTCATTTGGCGGAATAACACCGCCGACAATGACCATAATATCTTCCCGTCCTAATTTTTTCAATTCCTGCAATGTCTCTGGCACGAGGGTTTTATGACCTGCCGCGAGGCTGGATATGCCCAATATATGCACGTCATTTTCGGTGGCTTGACGGGCGGCTTCGGCAGGGGTTTGGAACAGTGGACCAATGTCCACATCAAAACCCATATCTGCAAAACTGGTGGCTATCACCTTCGCGCCCCTGTCGTGACCATCTTGACCCAATTTGGCAATCATAATGCGGGGGCGGCGACCTTCCATTTCGGCAAAGGTATCTGCTAAGGCTTGGGCGCGTTTAAAATCTTCGTTGTACATGCTTTCTTGACTATAAATGGCTGATACTAAACGGGTTGTGGCTTGATAACGCCCAAAATGCGTTTCCATTGCGTCACTGATTTCGCCCAAAGTAGCCCGTTGTCGCGCGCAATCTATGGCAGCTTCAAGAAGGTTGCCCTCGCCCGTTTTCGCTAAGTTTTCTAAGCGTTTTAGGGCTTCGGATAGGGAGGGGGGGTCTCTTTGGGCTTTCAAAGTATTCAAACGAGCAATTTGGCTATCGCGCACTGCCGTATTATCTACTTCTAATAAATCAATCGTCAGTTCTTCTTCGGTTTTAAAAATATTAACGCCCACTATCCAATCTTTGCCTGTATCAATCCGCGCTTGTTTGCGCGCTGCTGCTTCTTCAATGCGGAGCTTCGGAACGCCTTTTTCGATGGCTTTTGCCATGCCACCGAGTGTTTCTATTTCTTCCATCAAATCCCAAGCACGTTTGGAGATTTGGTCAGTGAGGTATTCAACATAGTATGAACCGCCCCACGGGTCGCAAGCCTTTGTGATATGGGTTTCTTTTTGAATAAAAATTTGGGTATCCCGCGCAATTTTTGCCGAAAAATCGGTGGGCAGGGCAATGGCTTCATCAAGGGCATTGGTATGCAGCGACTGTGTGCCGCCCAATGTTGCCGCCATCGCTTCAACGCAAGTTCGAGCGATATTGTTGAATGGGTCTTGTGCCGTCAAACTCCAACCCGAAGTCTGGCAATGCGTCCGTAAAGCCATTGATTTTTCAGATTTTGGATTAAATTGCTTGACTATTTTTGCCCATAGCAATCGGGCTGCCCGCATTTTTGCAATTTCCATAAAATGATTCATGCCAATGCCCCAAAAAAACGATAGACGCGGGGCAAAATCATCAATATCCAAACCCGCTTTCAAGCCTGTGCGAATATATTCTAAACCATCGGCGAGGGTATAGGCGAGTTCAATATCTGCCGTGCCACCTGCCTCTTGAATATGATAACCTGATATGGAAATGGAGTTGAATTTGGGCATACGTTGTGCCGTATAAGCGAATATATCGGCAATGATGCGCATCGAAGGTTCGGGCGGGTAGATATAGGTATTCCGCACCATAAATTCTTTCAATATATCATTTTGAATAGTGCCGCTCAGTTTATCGGGCGAAACGCCTTGCTCTTCGGCTGCCACAATATAAAATGCCATGATGGGCAAAACAGCCCCGTTCATGGTCATCGAAACGCTCATTTGGTCGAGGGGAATTTGGTCAAATAGGATTTTCATATCCTCTACGCTGTCAATCGCTACCCCTGCTTTGCCGACATCGCCCGTTACGCGCGAGTGGTCGCTATCGTAGCCACGATGTGTTGCCAAATCGAAGGCAACCGATAAGCCTTTTTGCCCTTGCGCCAAGTTGCGGCGATAAAAAGCATTGGAAGCTTCGGCGGTTGAAAAACCCGCATATTGGCGTATTGTCCACGGTTGTGTCACGTACATGGAGCTATATGGACCCCGTAAAAAAGGTGCAATACCCGCCACAAAGGCACTATTGGCTACTCCCTCAGTCACGCTTTTATCGTGATTATGAATAATTTCAGCCGAATAAACAGATTTGACCGCTATTTTTTCAGGCGTTTGCCAAATAGCATCATCAGCAACTACTTTTTCAAGAGATTTTGAAAAAATATCGCGTTGAAAAGGTCTATTTTTGAAATTGGGCATTGGGTAGAGGTTTTGAGAAGTAAGGTTGAACGTTTTTACATGTCGCAAGGCGATTAAAATCGCCTTGCGACATGTAAAAACAGTCCCTACATCATTTTAATCAACATCATCCGCTTTCAATCGTTCCGAATTATCGGCGATGCGCAAGGCTTCTAATACCTCGTCTAAATCGCCTTCAATCACTTTATCGAGGTTGAAATTTTTATAATCGCCTTCGAGACGGTGGTCTGTCACGCGATTTTGCGGATAGTTATAGGTTCTAATTTTATCTGAACGGTCACCCGTACCGACCAACGAACGGCGTTTGCTGGCTTGTTCGGAGTCGTGTACTTGCTTTTGCGCGTCATATATGCGTTGATAGAGGCGTTGCATGGCAATTTCGCGGTTTTGAATTTGAGAACGCCCTTCTTGACATTCAGATACCACGCCCGTAGGCAAGTGGGTAATCCGCACCGCCGACTCGGTTTTATTGACGTGCTGACCACCCGCACCACTGGCACGATATACGTCAATTTTCAAATCCTCTTTGCGGATATTCACGTCTTCCATTTCTAATATTGGCATCACTACGACGGTAGCTGCGGAGGTATGCACACGTCCTTTGGATTCGGTTTCGGGTATGCGCTGTACGCGGTGCGCGCCCGATTCAAATTTCATTTTGCCGTATATATCATCACCCGCTACTTCCAACACTAATTTAGAATAGCCACCGATTGTCCCTTCGGTTACCTCTAAGGCTTCGGTTTTCCACCCTTGTTTATCGAAATAGCGTTGGTACATACGGTATAAATCACCTGCAAAAAGGCTGGCTTCATCGCCGCCTGTACCAGAACGGATTTCAAAATACACGTCTTTGGAGTCGTCAGGGTCTTTAGGAATCAACAGTTCTTTGACTTCTGCTTCGAGAGCGTCCATTTGCGGCAAAAGGATATTTAATTCCTCTTTTGCCATATCCGCTAAGTCTCTGTCGCTCAACATTTCGCGGGCTTGGCTGATGTCGTCCATCGTTTTTTTGTAGCGATGATAAGCATCCACAATAGGTTGCAGGTTTCTATAATCCTTAGACACTTTTTTTGACTTGCTTTGGTCATTGACCACTGAGGGGTCGGATAGTTGTTCTTCAAGATAGACGTATCGTTCGTGTATCGCTTTTAATTTATCTAACATGCGCGTAGAGTTTTAAAATAAAAAAATAGGGATAGTGTTGCATGGGAGGTAATGCAAAAAAGTAGGTTGAGGACGCTACATGAAAGACTTGGCGAGAAAAAAAATCATAATTTTAAACTAAATTTATACTGTAATGATGAATTATAAATGATGCGAATTTTGATAGATTTACACGTTTTTTTTTACTACCCACACAATTGTACAAGCAATTTAAAAAGCACCGTTAGGTGCGCAATATTGGTAATAAAACAGCGAAAACCCTTCACGAAAGCCCCAGAGGGGTGGAACAAGAGGAGAGTATTACACCTCTAACGAGGCTTGAACCATTTGTTTGCTATCATTTTTACCAATACTCTGCACCTAACGGTGCTTTTTAAACTGCTTGTACAATCGTGTAGGCAATATTTTTTTAATATGTGTAAATTTGTAAAATCATATTGATGTCTCCGAAAGAATATATGAAGTTGCAAAGATAGCAACTGGATTTGATAAAGAAAAGGCTTGCTTCACGTATAGAAACAAGCCTTTACAGTTCAAGTATATAATTTGTGTTTTTTTGTGCGTTGTGTCTAAAACCTCAATTGGGGGCTTTGCGAATACTATCCTTAATGGATTGAATCAAAACCGGTGAGGCTTTACGACGATGAACACTGTTCTTCAATAAATCTCTGAAATTTTGCTCTTGTTGCAAGGCTTCAGTCATAGCAGGATTTTTTTGAGCTTCCTGCTGAAATCTGACTGTCTCTTCTTGCGTCAAGGCGCGGTCAAGGTACAAGTTTACGCGCTGCAACGCTTCAGGATTTGGTTGATGATCTCTCATTGGATAGATGTCATTTGTACGCCGCGCTGTGTACCATTTCGCGGACGGCTGTTAATGAAACGATTGTTCTGACTGAGTTAGTATGTTGAAAAAATTTCAAGTTTCTAAGCTAAACAATTAAGAATGAAAGAGATATAAATGGTTACAAAATTCTGTAAATCATATATAAATTCTGTTATCCTGTCCCTACTAATCTCCCCCCTCAGTATTTTTGCCATATCCGAGCGAGGAAGCATACGTATTCAATTCATTTTTCAGAAGCCCTCTGGCGCGAGCCAAACGAGAGCGCACGGTGCCGATAGGAATATCAAAAATAGCGGCTAATTCCTCATATTGAAATTCCTCAACGTAGCACAACAACAAGATGGTTCGGTATTCGACGGGCAATTTATTGACAGCTTCCATCATTTCATCACCCATCATATTGGTGAAAAGTTCTGTCCTCAAATCCGTGTAAGAAGTCAAGGGAGAGTCCTCTTCATCATGAAAAGTTTTTATTTCTTCATAGTCAATGTGTTTACCTTGTCTTTTTTTACGTTTATATTCATTGATAAACGTATTTTTCATTATTCTAAACAACCACGCCTTAGAATTAGTTCCCTTTTCGTAACTTTCTATGGCTTTAAAAGCTTTCATAAAAGTATCTTGCACCAAATCTTCGGCTTCCGTATCATCTTGAATGAGATAATAGGCAAAGTTTGTTAAAGCATCAGCATGAGGCAAGAACTCTTTTTCGAATATGTTATCGTGGTTTTTCATAAATTTTTGAAAAATGCTGGGCAAATGTACAGCCTATATGCCGACTTTCCAAACATAGGTTGCCAATAGTGTGATTTTTAGCGGATACAAGGTAGGGAAATAATTTATTGTGGTGCTTATTTGGGGCATTTTTTTATAAAAAAACACGAATAAGTTTAGTACGTGGCTGCTTGAAGTAGTGAAACAGTACGTTTGGGCTGCTCAAATTTTATTTGGTCAATATGCTGAACAGTCTCGTCGAGGCTGCGTAAAATAGTAATATTATCAGCAAGTTTCAACTCTTTAGTGACAACTTGATAGCCCGTCAGAAGGACTTGACATTTAGGAAAATGCGTATAGAAACCATCTAAATACTGTTGGACAGATATTTTGGCAAATGGCTCATTGATAAGGGTAAATATATAATCGGGCTTGTGGATGAAACAAGCGTCTTTCAAATCTTCAAATGTAATGTCTTGACCCAAATATATGACTTGGTGGCGACGGGCTTTGAGCAAATAGTGCATAAATAGTAAACTCAACTCTTGGCGTTCACCTTCTGGTAAGTAGATGACAAATTTTTTGACATCTCTACCGCCTACGAGGGGTTCTTTATCAATGGCAACGATTACTTTTTGGCGCAATAAGTAGCTCATGAAATGTTCTTGTACGGGATTGACTGACCCCGTAAGCCATAATAAACTAAGGCGTTCGAGAAAAGGATAAACGACCTCCATCATGGTACGCTCGAAACCCATTTGTTGAATATTGCTACTCAAAATACGGTCAAATTTGAACTCGTCCATTTCAATCATTGAAATAGTGAGTGCATCTAATTGGGTATCGTATTCAAAATTGACTTCTGATATTTGGGATACTTTTGCAGCGATTTCTTCACGGGTCATCATGGCTATCCGTGATATTTTGATACCATTTCTATTGAGGAGCGCGATATTGAGCAATAAGCGCAAGTCAGTATCATCGTAGTACCGTATATTAGTTTGTGTCCGTTTTGGTGCAATCAGCATATAGCGTTGTTCCCATATCCGAATGGTATGGGCTTTTATGCCTGATAGCTTTTCCAAATCTTTTATTGAATATATCGCCACTTTTTAGGAATTTTATAATTAGGGATGAAGTAAAAAATAAACTACCTAATTCTACTTTGGCACTCTAAAAAAAACTACGATTTGTTTTCACGCTTGGTAGAATGAGAGGGGTGCTTTTGATTTTCTTTTTATGGCGCGAGCCGCGCCATAAAAAGAAAATCAAAAACCTTCTTGGATTTTTATAAATTTTTAAAGTGCCAAAATAGAATTAGGTAGTGTATTTTTACTTCATCCCTTAAATGCGCTTATTTTTTTATAGGAAAACCCTATTTTATTAATACAGAAATATAATGAAACTTTTTTTTTAAGTTATATCTTGAAAAAAAAGATTTTTAAGAACAACCTATAAGCTCGATTAACACGTTAATAAGGATTAAAACAATATTGACAATAAAAGGTTTACTTTTTTAAAAATTTATCAATATTTATTGCCAATCCCTCTTTTTTAACTAAACGAATAAAATAAGCGAATACGAATAAGTCTAATTTTAAAACGAATAAGACCAATCTGGATATAAAAGCCTACATCATTACATCTAAATTAGAAAAATTCGGTTTATAGTTTGTGTTATTCGTGTTAGCATATTTTAATCGTTTAGCTTACACTTTTAAATTTATGAATAATGAAAAATGAATATGTTGCAACAATGCCTACCAATGCTGTAAATAGCTATTTTTAAGC
>JAYVKQ010000726.1:0-5705 GCA_043768285.1 Saprospiraceae bacterium
TTTTACTACACCATCCGTAACCTTCGGGAATTTGGTAAACACAGCTGCATCGTGCCCCGGAATTATCAGATTTACGTCTGAAACCAACGTTTTCATTCTTTTCATTTGATTTACATACCCAATAGGGTCAAATGTATAATGCGGAATAGGCAACAGATATTGCAGATTGGCATAAAACCAAATATTGTCTGATGCGATTATTGTTTTTCCTGATGTTCCATTTACCAGTACATATTGAGACTCATAAGTATGCTTTGACCCAATAAATACCCTGATGCCAGGCATAATTTCTATGCTGTCGCCTTTGACAAGTGTAAGTTTGCCCTCTATATTCTTTTGTACAATTTTAAAGACATCTTTTTTGTCCAATCCATCCGTAAAGCCTTTGGGCTGCCATGCTGCACCAACAAAATAATTGTAATCATCTGTCTGCATCCAGACCATTGCATTTGGGAAAAGATGGATGCCGCCCATATGATCCCAATGGGGATGTGTGAGGATAATATCCGTTATATCCTCTGGTTTCGTATTCATTTTTTGTAATGCAATATCAGGAGAAGTATAATTTTTTCGTGGGCTTTGAGGTACAAAACCTGCGTCCACCAATATGGTTTTCCCATTATTGCCCTTCAATAGCCAGATAACCATATTGCCTTGAAGCGTATCTTTTGCCGTAGCGCCTACGGCAATTTCTGAAACGGCTGGTCTCCAGTCACCTTTATCATATTCAATGGCATAGATTTCATAGGTATTTTGTTGACTCATCAATTGAATTGAAGCCAAACATAAAAGCGGAAATATAATTATTTTTTTCATATTGGTTAATTTTAAGATGGTAAGTAGTTCCACTTATTTATTTTCAAATTCCTGCCATAGCCTTTCGATTAGTTCCGAAGCACTCGGTATATCATCAATTTTTGAAACACCTGTTCCCGCATACATGACCATATCGTCTAAGTTGCCAGTATGACCTTGGATAGGGGGCATTGTAGCATACCTTTCCACATTACCTCGTTGTGGGTGGTTGGCAATTATATCTTTCTCCCCGGGTTTGTTTCCTGCAAGAGGACCCCCTGCGGCTTCCCAATTGAGGAAGGTATTATTTCTCATTACCCTGTGCATGGCATCCCAGCCCTTGTTAAAACAATTCGTATAAACAGTGCTATTTTCTCCTGCCTCCACCAATCGTTGTTTATAATGTGTGTGAATATCGCTTTCTTTAGTGGCGATAAATCTACTGCCCAAAACAGTACCTGCTGCGCCGCTTTTTATAGCATTTCTGATATCATGTCCATCAGTAATACCGCCAGCTACTAAGACGGGCACATCTTTGGCAATTTCGATTATTTGAGACAACACATCTTTGAGATAAGAAGTCCCTTGCACATGCCCGCCTGCTTCCAATCCTTGGCATATTAAAAAATCTGGGCTTAGTTCTAAGGCTTTTTGAGCGTTCAATGGGCTTGTTACTTGAATGCCCCACTTAGCACCTGCATTTCTAATCTTTTTTACTACCTCTTGGTTTGGCAATCCCCATGAAAACTGAATGTTTTTGCAGCCTGCTTCCAATGCCTTATCTAAAGAATTTGTACCAAAATGCAAAACATAATTGGCGTAGTAATTTCCTTTGGTTTTTTGATTCATTCTGACAACGGTATCATACGCTTCGGTTGGAGAAAGCCATCCTAAACCCATTGCGCCCATGCCTCCTGCATTGGCTATGGCAACTGCCAAATCTTCACCGCCTGGGGCGGCTTGAAATATAGGATACTTTATGTTGAATAGGGTCATTAACTTTTTGCTCTTGTCGTTTAAAATGCCCGATTCCTTCTTTTCTGTTTTCTGTTGTTGGTCGCAAGCTGCCGTAAAGGTGGCAGATAGTCCAATACCAACCAATGACCCTTTCTTTAAAAAGTCTCTTCTGGATGATTTGTTATCTTCCATGTCATTTGATTTTTATGGTGAATTGTTCACTCAAATATAAGGGATAAATGTTATTTTTTCAACTGTATCATTTATTTTCCCTTATTTAAGTTGAATTTTATGAGGAATTTGTTCAATCGTGTTTGTACTATGTCAATTTGCGCAATGCTAAGGCTCCTGATGGGAGGTCAGTGAGAATTTGGTGGTGAAATGAAGTTGATTAATTGAAAGGAATGTATATGAATACCTTTGACGTTTTGAATATATGTAGAAAAAATATGTTGTTAAAACACTACACATATATCTCTGTTCAGATAAATAATCAATTTAACGGAAACTATATCAGATTCAATCGTTCCAAACCTCAAAAAGCAATAGAAGAAATAAATAGGCGAATGTCACCTTCTTACTACCCTTCTTCAAAAAAATCAGAGGATTTGGTCTCTTGGTTATTAGGTGGTGCTGTACTATTGGCGATTATTAGCTTATTAACAACAAATACGCAAAAAAGTTAGCTAACCATTTTAGGTTTTATAAAAATACTAAGGGGGTGCTTCACAACGAAGTACCCCCTCAATTTTTATTTCTCCGAACTCGTATAAACCTTTTCATAATACTCCGTCGCCATTCTATCCGAGTCAAAAAATGCTGCAACATCGTTCATGCTTTGCAACATCATCTTGCCCCATTCTACAGGCTTATCGTAGTACATAGGCAATATCTGTTTTTCCAGCATTTCAAAGAAATTGTCAATATCCGTTTTGTCGCGAATGAAATCAGGACTACTTGGTGCAACGGGTACGACAAACGAATTGTCTTTGGTTGCAAACTCACATATCCAGCCATCGAATGTGGAGAAATTGATTGAGCCATTCATCGCTGCTGTCATGCCACTTGTGCCAGAGGCTTCGCGGGTAACGACGGGGGTATTGAGCCACACATCAGACCCATCTTTCATCAATTTTGATAGTGCCAATTCGTAGCCTGTCAGTATCGCCATATTGGGTACGAAATAGTTGAGATAGTGCAAACGGTCAAAGATTTGTACGGCATTTTCATCTTTTGGGTAAGGTTTTCCCGCCCAAATAAATTGAATAGGGTAGCCTTTATTGTTCATTAATTGCTTAAAACGCTCGACATCGCGGGTCAATAAATCGGGGCGTTTGTAGGCTGCAAAACGCCTTGCCCACACGATTGTAAACACGTTAGGGTCAAACAACTTACCCGTTTGGTCAGCTACTACTTTGAAAAGGCGTTTTTTCAAATCCTTTTTACGCTCTGCTAATCCCTCGATATTACCCTTTGCTCGTTGTTTTTCTAAGGGCTTATCTACCCAATATTTCTTATTTTGGGCATTCGTAATATGCGTGATGGGGCATATGCCTGAATATTCTGCCCACATTTTCCGCGATACTTCGCCATGCAGTTTCGACACCGCATTTGAGATATGGCTCAAACGTAAAGCCACCAAAGAGTGATTGAATACATCATCGTCAATACCAATAATGGGGCGTACATCGCGTAAGTGCATACCCGCAAAAAAGCCAAGATGTGCCAACTGGTAGATATTATGCTTTTCATTACCCGCTTCTTCGGGGGTATGGGTTGTGAAAACCAAGCGTTTTTTAATATCCGCAACGTTGCCAAATTTTTGATACAAATAGAACACCGAAGATACCGCGTGGGCTTCGTTCAAGTGATAAATATCAGGTGCATAATTAATAGTATCCAAAAATTTTGCCCCACCAATACCCAATAATATGCATTGTGCAATTTTTACTGAGGGGTCGCTATCATACAAATGGTAGGAAATTTTGCGTTGTTCGTAGTCGTTGCCTTCTACATCAGTGGTGAGGAAAAACATAGGCGCAGTGCCAAAAGTCTCTGCATCTAAGGTAAAAACACCGACCCAAGTATGTCTGCCCATAATGTCAATTTGAAAACGGACATCAGTATCGTGGACGAAATTGTAGAACTTTTGGCGAAACATGACGCTCATATTGTTCTCGGCATTGCGGTCTTGGTCATAGTACCCATATTTCCATAAAATGCCAATACCGATGACATTTTGTTTCAAATCATACACGCTTCTCATATGCGAACCGGCTAAAAAGCCCAAGCCACCCGAATAGGTTTTTAAGGATTGGTCAATCGCAAACTCCATGGAAAAATAGGCTACCGATTTCTTGAAAGCGGGTGCATATTTGTAAGGGTGCATTACAATATTCGTTTTTTTTACTGGCATAATAAATTTATTTTTAGTTAAAACGTGGCGCAAAGAAACGGAAATAGGTTGATTTTAAAAAATAGAATGGGAAATAGTAGATGACGTTTTTTCTATTGTCTATATAATAGGTTAAAAATCAATAGATTTGGTCAAAAATGTATCGTCAAATTCATTCGACGAGCTGTGCTTAAACCATTGATTGCTAAAGCCTCCGTTGAATGAATTTGACGGCAAATTTAGACCAAGTTATCTTTTCACAGTTACATAGTTGAAATAATCAAAGTACTATTGTATATTTATTGCATAATTCTATTTTTGACTCTGAATAGCCAAACTTTATTTTATGCTCGAACAACCACTTACGTACCTAATAGCGGTACTCTTTATATTTTTCTTTTTCAGCATCGTTAATTTCTTGCAATATCTGTTCAATCGAGATAAGGCTTTTTTATATTACGCACTGTATCTATTTGCAATGATGGCATATTTGCTATTGAAAACGGGCTGCTTTGCCTTCAAAACAGTAGGTGCGTTGGGGTCAATGTGTGCGTTAGAAAATATATATGTAAACCCTGTCAATATATTGATGCTGTTGTTGTACTTCTTATTTGCCCAAACATTTATAGAGTATGACCGCCACGATAAAAAACTTTTCAAAGTCGTGCGCTTTACGACCTATACCATCGCCGTTGGTTTTTTGATAGATGTGTTGCTTTTAATATGTGGTTGGAAATCAATTGAAGAAACGTATTTCCTTTGGTTATCGTGGTATATTACTGTTATTTCCTTGTGGTGTATTGTCAAAACATATTTTATAAAGAACAAAGTGGTTTTGTTTATTATTCTTGGGACAACATTTTTCTTTGTTGGGTCGGTCATATCGCTGTATTTTGATACTTTAAATCAAAAAAATATACCTTCTTCAATTTGGAATTTATCCGTCACCTACGAATATTTGGGTGCTTTGATAGAGGCTATTTGTTTCTCAGTCGGTTTGAGCTTTCGTACATATATGATACAAGTTGAGAAAAACAAACTTCAAGCCCAAATTATCGAAGACCTCCGCGAGCGTCAAGCCTTACAAGCCAGTTTATATGCAGAGCGTGACCGCATTGCTACCGAGATGCACGACGATTTGGGTGCGGGACTATCTACGCTAAAACTGTTGGGTGAAAGGGCGAAATTGGCAGTTAATGATGAAAAATCGTTGGCATCAATCCATAAAATGACCCATTTATCCAACGAATTGATTGAGCGATTAGTCACTATTATCTGGGCTATGAATAGCCAAAACGATACCGTTGAAGGTTTAACTTCTTATTTACATCGTTATGCTTTTGAGTTTTTAGAAGAAACATATAATATAAAATGTTCTTTTCAACTACCTGATATTCAAGCGGATATAAAAAAAGTAATGCTCAGTGGTCAAAGCCGGCGTAGCCTTTTTCTAATATTTAAAGAAGCACTTCACAATGTTATTAAACACGCTCAAGCCAAGCACGTTTTTATAACGCTTCAAACGAGTGCTACCCATTGGCATATGACTATCGAAGAC
>JAYVKQ010000727.1:0-7391 GCA_043768285.1 Saprospiraceae bacterium
GCCCAATTCATCGTTTACCTCAATCCGCAAGGCTTGAAATACCTGCGATTGGTAGCGAATTTTGTCGCCCATACTGAGGGGGGTCGTGACAGCGAGCAAATCACTGATATTTTGGAATTGCTTGCCCCCGCGACTTTGCACAATTGCCTGTGCGAGTGTGCGCGAATTACGGACTTCTCCGTATGTGCTCAAAAGGGTTTGGAGTTGGGTAGCATCGTAGGTATTGAGTATATCTGCCGCCGTTTTGCCTTCTTGTTGGTTCATGCGCATATCCAAAGGCGCATCAAAACGATAGGAAAAACCGCGCCCCGCTTCGTCAAATTGGTGCGACGATACGCCCAAATCTGCCAATATGCCATCCACTTGCTTGATGCCGCCGTAGCGCAACATCCTTTTTATATCCCTAAAATTATGGTTGTAAAATGAGAAACGGGCATCGTCAATGAGGTTTGGGGTAACGTCTTCGTCTTGGTCGAAGGCAATGAGTTTGCCATTTTCGCCCAACCCCCTCAGTATTTCGTGGCTATGCCCACCGCCGCCGAAGGTCGCGTCTATATATATGCCATCGGATTTGAGCGTCAAACCCGCCACGGCTTCTTTCAAAAGGACGGTGGTGTGGTAATTCATAGTTACAAAGTTACGAAGTTACGAGGTTACAAAGTTGAAAAGTTGCGAAATTATAAGGTTCTAATATTAAAACTTTGTAACCTTGTAACTTCGTAACCTTGTACCCCCCTAAAAAAGCAATGCGCCCGAAACATAGTTTCGGGCGACACCGCAAATAGTCTTACACCTATATACTAAAAAGAGCATTAATCAAAGGAAAAATTGTAAGATTACGTGTTTCATGTGTGATGTGTGTGATTTTGGTTTTAGAATTTATTCGTTGCGGATACCCCGACATTCTCACTTAAATCATTTAACCGATTTTCAGTTCAAATGTCTTATAATTTGCAAGAACAAATTTTCTCTTTCACTGTCACGTTAATGAAAACGTTCATTAAGTTTGAAATATGAAGTATAAAGTATTTTTATAAACATACTTTATACTTCACAGTCCACTTTTGGTTATTTCAAGTTATACAGGTTTGCTGCCTAATACTTTTTGAGCTAAATTCGACATATCAACTTCATTGTCGTTCATCATTTGCTCATAGAGTGTAGCATCCCATATTTCAATTTTATCACCGAAGGCATTCAAAATTACGTCTTTTTCAATGCCCGCGTATTCAGCCAACCGTTTCGGAATTAATATCCTACTTTGGTCATCAATATCTAAAGAAGTTGCACCATTATGAAAACGCCTCAAAAACTGACGCGCATCGGCTTCATATTGGTTCAGATTGTCAAACTCTTTGACCGTTTTGTCCCAAACAGCTTGGGGATAGAGTGTCAAATGTTTTTCAAAACCTTTATTCATCACAAACGTCAAATTCTCGTCGCCCAACTGTTTGAGCAAACCCGAAGGCACGCGGATACGCCCCTTCGCGTCCATTGTGCAGTCAAATTCTCCGAGTAATTGTGGCATTGTGTTGTGATTTTAAAAAAATGACTTACAAAACCCGTTATCACGTTATTAGGTCAATGTTTTACAATTACTTATACCGCATTAACCTAATAACCCAACAACTAAAATTATGATGTTTCATGCGTGCAAGGGACGCTTAAATTCGCTAAATTATAGTGTATCTTTTTTTAACTGAATGTGCTTTCGCTTCTTCATGGGTCAAAAGTAAATACTTTTCCCACAAATTACCACTTTTCACCACTTTTTTTTCAAAAAATATTAAACTTTTTTTCAAATGGCTTAAAAAGGAGTATAAAATGCACGTTTTTATAGCAAAAAGAGCATTTTAGGCATATATTGTAGGGGGTAATTTTTTATTAAAAAACTAAACAACACATAATTGTAAGGCTCAAATACTCCCGATGCCATCGGGACAGGTCGAGGGGGCATTAAAATGGGTTATAAAATGCGCAGGATTGCTTTGTTTTATAAAAATATGGAAAGACAGTGGAAAGAAGTGGTGAGACTTTATGGTATAGTGGTAAAAAGTGGTAAGGTGTAACGGAATGGTGTTCCGTTGTGGGCAATTTTGCTCAACGGAACACCGTTCCGTTGCACTGAAATACTGAGGGGTACGACATTTATGTTAAAAATAGTTCCGTAAAAAATGAAAGCCACACACGACACGTTTTCAAGCATATTCATTCACAAAACAATTAAACCTATATCTCCATGACTACTATTCGTATCCACGCCGTTTATTTATCTGTTATTGCTGTTTTAGCTTATTTGTTTTGGGCAGAGAAGAAGTTTACTCAAAGGCTAAGTGAGCAAGTACGCATATTTATGATACACGACAATCTGATTATGACTTCTGATGTTGAAAACATGAAAAATGCTTGTGAGAAAAACATTAATACTCACTATCGTTATGCTCAAACTTACAAGGGTAAATTAGATAGCTTAAATTCTATATCAAAAGAAACATTAAAAAATCTTGATAATGCTTCGATAGAGTTAAAAAACAATAAAAATATTTCAATCAATTCACTTAACGAAGCTGTCAATAATTTCCCCAAAATATTATTGAACTTAATAAACGATGATATAGTTAAAAAATCAATGCTTAAAATATATGGCACTCATAAAATTACAAAACCAGATACTATCAATGAAATAAAGCAAAATAATGCTTTATATCTTCAAACATTGAAAAATCAAATCGTAAGAGATGAAATAGCTTTTTATAATTATGTTCTTGACCAAACAACACCTCATTATAGCGGTTTAACAAAATTTTTAGTTGCTATTGCGCCCAAAAAGGCGGCAATTATTGAAGGTGAAAAATTTGAGGCAGATATTTATTTAGCAAGCTATTCATATGCGCGTGATAATTTTATAGTGACCATTGATAGTGATACCCTTTTAGTAAGAGATGGTGTTGCCCATTATAAAGTAAAACCTAAAAATATAGGCTTAAGAAACGTGAAAGCTCAAATATCTGTTGTAAATCCTATAACTGGGCATATCACTACTACAACGGGTGAGCTTGAATACCACGTCCTCCCCAAATGCAGTTTAGACTGCAATATAAAAACGCAATAAAATATCAAAGCCGTTTTGCAGACACTTGCAAAACGGCTTTTTCAATATAACTCCATTCAAATTATTGTATCCTGACTATCTTCCTCTTTACAACGCCTTTATCCGTCAATATCTGCAAAAAGAACGTCCCAATTGGTTCAATACTGAGGGGGGTATCTCGATTGATATTTTATATAGCTAAATGTTAAATTCCCACTATTAGTCCAATCTTTTACGCCATACTTCTATTAATCAACAACAGTTTTCAGAATGAAACGTTATTTTATACATGATTAAATTAAACAAATAGCTTTGCTTATGAAAACCCGATTGTTTTTACTTCCTATTTTCGTATTGTGTACCCTTTCTGTTTTTGCGCAAAATTTTACATTATCTGGCTATGTCAAAGATGCCCAAACGGGCGAAACTTTGATTGGCGTGAATGTGTATAATAAAGCCAATCCGCAACAAGGGACACCCACGAATACCTATGGTTTCTACTCCTTAACGCTGCCAAAAGGCACATATACCATCAAAGTCTCCTATGTGGGCTATCCCGATAAGGAAATGGAATTGGATTTGTCTGCCGATAAGTCCATAAACTTCACGCTGACTGAGGGGATTGAGATGCAAGAAGTCGTCGTGACTGCCCAAGAGAAAGATAAAAATGTGGAAAATACCCGCATGGGTGAGGTCACTTTGGGTATTGATAATATCAAAAAAACGCCGTTGCTGTTTGGTGAAGCGGACGTATTGAAAGCCATACAATTGCTGCCGGGCGTAAAGGCGATTGAAGGCAGTTCGGGCTTCTATGTACGTGGTGGTGGCGTTGACCAAAACCTGATACTCTTGGATGAAGCCATCGTGTATAACCCTGGACATATGCTCGGTTTTTTCAGTGTTTTTAATGCTGATGCTATTAAAAATACGACTTTGATTAAAGGGGGTATGCCCGCCCAATACGGTGGTCGCCTATCGAGTGTCTTGGATATTCAGATGAAAGAGGGCAACAATCAACAATTTGGCGCGGAGGGCGGTATCGGTTTGATAGCCAGCCGTTTGACATTTGAAGGACCTATTCAAAAAAATAAATCCTCGTTTATCATATCGGGACGGCGCACGTATGCTTTAGATTTGGCGCAACCCGCTATCAATAATACCAAATTTGCGGGTACGAATTATTATTTTTATGATTTGAATACCAAAGTCAATTATACATTTAGCGACAATGACCGCCTCTATTTAAGTGGTTATTTTGGGCGTGACATATTGATTTTTAATGCCAAAGAGCAAGGTTTTAAATTCCGTTTGCCCTATGGCAATGCGACGGCAACACTGCGTTGGAACCACGTTTTCAATAAAAAACTCTTTATGAACCTCTCGGGCATCTATAATGATTACGATTTTTCGGCAGGTGGCGGACAAGATATTTTTCAGTTCAACGTGTTCAGTGGGGTGCGGGATTATAATACCAAATTAGATTTTGATTACTTCCTTTCGCCACAACATACCATCCGTTTTGGCGCAAATTATACCTACCATCGCCTAAGTCCGAATATAGCGACAGGCACAAATGGCGACCAAACATTTACGAATAGCGATAAAGTACGCGCTAAATATGCCCACGAAGTAGCCGCATATGTCTCTGACAACTGGAAAATATCGCCCGTTTTGACCTTAGATTATGGCTTACGCTTATCGGGTTTTCAGCATATCGGACCTTATACTTCGCAAAAAGAATTGCCCGTAAAAACGTATACAAAAGGCGAAAAAGTAAAGAATTATAGCGGTATTGAACCGCGTTTGGGTGCGAAAGTGAAGGTAGATGCCAGTAGTTCTATCAAATTTGGCGTGACTTCTACGACGCAATATCTGCATTTGGTGTCCAACTCCACGAGTTCGCTCCCTGCCGATGTGTGGGTGATGAGTTCTGAATTGGTACAACCGCAACGGGGTATTCAATATGCCGTTGGTTATTTCCGCAATTTTGACGACAACCAATGGGAAACTTCCGTTGAGGTGTATTATAAAAATTTAAAAAATCAGATTGACTATCCTGAAAACTACGTGCCGAACCCCGCCGAAGATGTGGAAAAAAGTTTTGTATTCGGCAAAGGAAAAGCCTATGGTGCGGAATTATTTATCCGAAAAGCTAAAGGGCGTTTGAATGGTTGGTTGGGCTATACATGGTCGCGCACTTTGCGCACTTTTCCAGATATTAACAAAGGAAAGGTGTACCCCTCAGTATATGACCGTATAAACGATATTGTGGTGGTTGCCAATTATCAATTATCCAAAAAATGGGATTTGAGTGGCAATTTCTCATATGCCACAGGTAATGCTTTCACGCCTTTAAAGAGCCTATTTTTCATTGACCAAAACATTAATTTGAATTACGGCGATAGAAATTCTGCCCGTTATCCGAACTATCATCGCATGGATATTGGCGCAACCTATACCCGCAAACCCGATAGCAAAACATTCAAATCATCGTGGACTTTTTCTGTTTATAATATCTATAATAATAAAAATCCACTATTCAGTTATTATGATATTCAAGGTGCTTTTGAAAAAGGCAACTACAAGGCAACGGCTAAAACGGTGACGCTTTTTCCTATTATCCCTTCGGTTACTTGGAATTTTAAGTGGCATTAATTAACAAAAAAGGGGGCAAGCTATATCAGCTTGCCCCCTTTTTTGTTAATTAAATTTTACACTATTTACTCACCATAAATCGTCGTATCACATCGCGCTTGCCTTTCGATTGTATCAAAACCATATATTGTCCGATACCTAACTTATCGGCTATATTCATCGTTTGTACGTCCGATTGCAGTTTTTCTATACGCTGCAATGATAGTCGCTTGCCTTGCACATCGAATAGTGATATGGTTACGTCTTGCCCTATGTAGTCTTTCAACATAATATTTAACACATCGTCTGTCGGATTGGGATAAAGTTTGATACCGTTTGCACTTTGAAACAAGACAGTCTTTGGGTCAGAAAAGCGTTCTGTACCATCATGGAGTGTCAGTTTGATACGATAGGTATTGTCGCCATCTATTGGATTGTTATCATAAGTGGCTTTCGATTTTCGCCGTTTGGCGGAAGTCTTTGCTTCTGATGTCTAATTGCTTTTTTACAACGCTCAACGTGGGTAGATTGCGGGTATCGCTGCCCGTTTTGTAGAGGATATGCACCACTACGGGGATATTCACATCATCGGGCAAGGGCGCAAATGTGGTATTGCGCATAGATAGCTCCAAAAATGCCCGTTTGCGTGCCATATACCTATCAACGGTCAGTAGCCGTTGGTAGTTCTTTTGGGTGTGGTAGCGGCGGGGCGTTTGTGGCAGCCTTAGTTTTTCTGCCCCACGGTTGGGTTGCCCGTTGCGGTCTTGGGCGAGTACGCCACTTGATATGAGTATCAGTACAAAATATAGTATTTTTTTCATGATTGATGTATTTTTATGTTTTAAATTTTTATCAAATTGTTTTGATTTTAGCGTAGTGATAGTCTTCAAAAGACAATAACTTAGTATTTTCTATTACTTTTTGAAAAAAAAACCTTAATTTTGTAAAAAATTAGACAGATGCCTAAAAAGAAAAAAATTCCAATTATCCGTTTGCAACCTGATAGCCCTTTAGCAAAAGGCTTATTAATGATGCTTGACCATAAAAAACTTCGAGAACGCTATTGGCGTGGCGAAATAAATTTGGATGAACTTAATCGTTTATTAAAAGAAAAAGGTATTAACAAACAATATGAGCGCAGCTTTGCCCTATAATTTCAATCAAGACAATAATGAGTATCGCTTTGAAACAGATAAAGGTGTGTTTTACGCTGTATCTTTTTCTGATGGTTCTTTTTATTTCATCAATCTTCCGCTTCATATTCCTGTCTTTGAAGTAAGTATTACGGTTATAAGCATGGGGGACTACTTAACACCACCAAGAGACCCGCGTATCGAAACAACTATCGTATCTATTTTCTTCCAATTTCTCTCACAACACGAAAATAGCATCGTGTATATTTGCGATAATTTAGACCACAAACAAGCGGCACGACACCGAAAATTTGATTATTGGTTTAAAAATAACACACAATACGGCTTAGAAAAATATGACACTTATTTCATTGTTAATGCCACAGAAATTTACGCTTCTTTAATTTTACATAACTACAATCCTTTTAAATCAGAGTACTGTACCCTACTATTTTTTAAGGTAATTATGAGAAACATACAAGAAAGCGGAACTTTGAGTTGCGAAACAAAAAAGACCCGCTTCTCATATGTTA
>JAYVKQ010000728.1:0-4261 GCA_043768285.1 Saprospiraceae bacterium
CCCGAATTTCATTCGGGGTTATTCACATTAAAACCCTTCGGGTTTAGAACCAATCAACCCTGCCCTAACGGGGCTTTTCAAAACATTGTGCGAATGAAATACGAATATTCATTTTTTCATAAAATCTAAAAAAATGATTAAAACATATATAAAACTCTTATTTTTTCTTACTTTTTCTATACAAAATACCTTTTCTCAAAAAAGTATGGGCATAGAAGAAGCCATCAAAATAGGTTTAAAAAATAATATATCTTTAAAAATAAATGATGCCCATATTGCTAAGGCAAACGCCCAAACAAAGGCGGCAACGAGCCTTCCCAAAACAGGCGTTTTTATAGAAAATGAAGATTTAAGACCCAGTGATAGTCGTGGTATTTTAAAAATGGGTATATCTCAGGCGATTGATTTTCCGACAGTATATGGTGCTAAACGGCAATATGCTACCGAGCAAGCCAAATATGCTGGTATGCAACGGCAACTTAGTGAAGCAGAATTGACCCGCGATATTCGGCATACCTACTATCAATTGTGGTATCTATGGGATAAAAAAATGCGGTATCTGCAATTGGATACGCTCTATGCTGCCCTTGCCAATGCCGCCGATTTGCGCCAAAAAACGGGTGAAAGTACGGGCTTGGAGCGTATCGCTGCCCAAGCACAACACGGCGAATTGAAAGCGCAAATCACCCAAATATTGCGCGATATTGAAGTAGAACAAGCTGAATTGAAACTATTAATGAATTATGATTTCGATATTATACCTATATCCAGTTTTTTATTAAAAATGGATACCCCCCTCAGTATTTCAAGCAATTTTGATAGTAAAAATGAGGTTTTACACCCACTTTTAGCCTTACAAAAACAGCAAGTGACGATAGCGGAAGCGGAAAAAAAGCTGCAAAAACAACAGAATTTGCCTGATTTTTCGGGTCGTTTTTTCTCACAACGTTTATATGGTTTAGATAATCCGTTTAATGGTTTTTCAGTGTCGTTAGGCGTGCCTTTATTGTCAAAAGGTGTAAAAAAAACGCAAGTAGCAGATTTAGAGATTGCTCTACAAAAACAGACTTTAGCACAACAAAATCAAACGCTCTCGACCTTACAACTGCAAGCAAAAATGCAATTAGAAAAAGCTAAAACAGCTTTAGATTTTTACGAAAAAACGGGTTTGCAACAAGCGCAAGAGATTATGGATGCTGCGACGTTGGCGTATAAATCGGGAGACATCAGCTATGCTGATATGGCGCAATATATCGCCAAAGCCATTGCGCTACGGATGCACTATGTAGATAGTTTGAATGACTACAATCAAGCAGTGATTGGGTTGTTGTTTTATTATAATTTGTAGGTTTTTTATTATGAGAATTAGGATTATGTAACGAGTAAATAATAAGTTGGTCAAAATGTACCGTCGAATTCATTCGACGGGCTGCGTAATTCATTGATTATCAACGCCTCCGTCGAATAAATCCGACGGTACATTTTGACCAACTTAATTCTTCTCCGTTACTATATAGGATTTTTAAAGGATTGTAAGGATACAAAATCATTAGTATTCTGAAAATTTCGCTTTAAAATAAAGCATTGATTTTCAATAATTTATAATCCTTTTCGCCATAGGTTTAGTAAACTGAAATTGATTTTTTTTCAAAAAAAAATCAATTTCAGTTTACTAAACCTGCGCACGCAATCCTTAACATCCTAATTCTAATTAACCATTTTAAATATCATATCATGTCAAAATATATCATTTTTAGCTTTGTTTTATGCACATTAATATCGTGCAAAAGCAAAACGCCCGAAGCGGGAAACGCTGCCGAAGCCATCGCAGAAAGCAATGCCCCAACCACCATTTCCCTCACGGCGGAACAGATTAAAACGATGGACATCAATATCGGCACTATCGAGATGCGCGACATGGCTTCTGTCGTAAAAGCCAATGGCGTAGTAAGTGTACTCAATCAAAATAAGGCGGCTATTACGTCTATTTTGGGCGGCACAGTGCAGCAAATTATGGTGCATCAAGGCGATATGGTGCAAAAAGGGCAGACTATTGCGACCCTCGCCAATCCGAGTTTTATCGGTTTGCAAGAGGAATACTTGAACGCTCAAGCGCAACGCAACGCGGGTGATGCAGAGGCAATTGCCAGCGTCTCGAACCCACAATATGCCAGTGTACAGGAGCAATACAACGCCTTACAACCACAAATTGCCTTAGCCGAAAAAGAGGTCAAACGGCAACGTGACCTTAATACGGGCAATGCAGGAAGTGGCAAAATGCTACAACAAGCGGAAGCAGAATTGGCTACTATGACGGCAAAAAGCACCACTTTACAAGCACAAATGAGCGTTTTCTCAAAAAATGCCAATATCAGTGTGCAAACACGCCTGTCTGTTTTGGAAAACAAATTGAAGCTCTTAGGCATCAACCCCCTCAGTATTTCGCCAAATTCTATTCAAGCAACACTACCCATAAAAAGCCCAATGTCAGGCAAGGTCGGAGATATAATTGCAAAAATTGGCTCGTATATCAATGAAAATAATGCGATTTGTGAAATCATTGATTTGAATAATTTACACCTCGATTTGAATGTCTATGAACCCGATATTGCCAAATTTCACGATGGGCAACAATTGCGTTTTACCCTTATCAATAATCCCAGCCAAACATATATGGCAGAGGTGCATAATATGGGCGCAATGCTCGACCCTACTACCAAAACGGTAGAAGTCCATGCGCATATAGAAGGTACAAAAACGGGTTTGATTGAAGGCATGAGCGTGGTAGCGATGGTCAATACGGGCAAAAATAAAGTTATGGCAATTCCAAACGAGGCAATTGTAAACAATGAAGGAAAAGATTATATATTTGTGCTGCAAAAAGCGGATAATAAAGAGAGTGTTTTCGCTCAAGTACCCGTCCGAAAAGGCAATAGTGAGGGTAATTTTACAGAAATTACGCCGCTTCAATCGCTTGCACCCGATGCTAAAATTGCTTTGAATAAGGCGTTTTTTATATTGGGTAAATTGACGAATGTGGGGGAGGAATGATAAAAGTAGGGTTTTCTTGAAAAAATAAGCTGTCATTGCGAGGAGGTACGACGAAGCAATCTGTGGCACTTTGCAGGATATTATTCGTTGAATTTAAAGGATAATCGTTAATTTCAGAAAAAATATCGTGAGAAATGGAACAGATTGCTTCGTCGTACCTCCTCGCAATGACAACTTATTTCTCATAAGAAAACCCTAATAATAAAAGTTAAAAATGTCGAAAGAGCAAATAGCCATCAGAACCACGTACTTCAGTATATTTAGCAATGCTTTTTTGGCGTTGGTGAAAGGTATATCGGGCTATTTGGGCAATTCGTTTGCACTATTGGCAGATGCGATTGAGTCCACAACAGATATATTTTCGTCCATTATTGTGTTGCTGGGTATTCAATATGTGAATAAACCCGCGGATAAAAATCATCCGTATGGGCATGGTCGGGCAGAACCGTTGATAACGTTTTTAGTAGTCGGTTTTTTGATAACATCGGCTATGGTTATTGCCTATCAGAGTATTCAAAACATCAAAACGCCACACGAAGCACCGAAGCCGTTTACCTTGATTGTGTTGGGTCTTATTATATTGTGGAAAGAATATTCGTACAGAAAAGTGCTTCAAAAGAGCATTGAAATCAAGAGTACAGCCCTCAAAGCCGATGCGTGGCATCATCGAAGCGATGCTATTACGTCAGTTGCGGCTTTTGTTGGTAATAGCATAGCCATAGTGGGCGGCAAAGGCTATGAAGTGGCAGACGATTGGGCAGCCCTTTTTGCAGCAGGTTTTATTGTTTACAATTGCTATTTGATATTCAGACCCGCGCTCGGCGAAATTATGGACGAGCATCTATATGACGATGTAATTGATGATATTCGGCGCGTTTCGCTACAAGTTGAGGGCATTTTGGATACTGAAAAGTGTTTTATCCGCAAAATAGGTATGGTCTATCACGTCGAGTTGCACGCTATTGTAGATGGTGAAATATCAGTCCGAAAGGGGCATGAATTGGCGCATATCCTGCAAGATACGCTGAAAGAAACGATTGAGGGTTTGCAATATATTGTGATACACGTTGAGCCGAATGAGGTTAGTGAATAATGGATAATGGATAATCATTGGTGTTCAAAAGATTTTGTTTTAAAAATAATGTATTGATTTTCAATAATTTACAATGCTTCTCGACAAAGGTTTAGTAAACTGAAAATTATTTTTTTT
>JAYVKQ010000729.1:0-2276 GCA_043768285.1 Saprospiraceae bacterium
CCAAAGTGTCGCAGCGCACAGGCATTGAGGCGTTTCAACTGCAAATCCTCTGCGAATATTTGGAAGATAAAATCATCAAAGGTGAGATACCGAATAACCGTATAGAACCTACCCATTTTGCCGATAAAATCAATGATATTTACGAAGGCTATTACGAGCGTTTGATTGAAAAACTTGACCCATCGCTACAAAAAGCAGCGCAACTATTGATAGAAGAAAAACTGATATTTGAAGACACCCAAACAGGCGAAGCCCGCCGCTTGAGCGTGGATTCGGGCGTTTTGTTGAATGAAAAAGGCATAACCCAACCGCTTTTAAATCAATTAGAAAGCACTTTTTTATTGCGCCGTGAATCTACTTCTACGGGTGGTTTTAATTATGAAGTGTCACATGATACGATGATTGCACCTATTTTGAAGGAGAAAGCGGAGCGTAAGGCGTTGGAAAAAGCAGAAGCGGAACGCATAGAAGCCAAGCGTAAACGCAATAGGCTTTTAGTTATTTTTGCAATAGGTGCTTTGGCTTTGGCTACTGTTATTGGCATAGGCGTTTATATGTTTAGGCAAAATGTGAAATTGGAAGAAGCTTTAAAAACTGCCGATAAGAAAACACAGGAAGCGGAAAAGGCTTACAACGACTTAATAAAGGCTCAAAACGATAAAGAAATTGCCGAATTTGAAGGAAAAATTCCCGATATTAAAAAAACCATGATTGGCGGCAATCAAAAACCTGCAGAATATAGTAAATTGATAGACTATATGCGTACTAAATACCCCAACGACCCCAAAGTGCAAGCATTATTAAAAGAAGTAGAATAAAAGTAAAACAAACATTTTGAATGATGAAAAATATTAGCAGCCTATTTATTTTTGTTATTTTTCTGTTGGTAAGTACCCCCTCAGTATTCAGCCAACCCTGTAGCGATTACGCCTGCGTTATTAAAAAAGTAAAGAAGGCGATGACGGAAAAAAACTATCGCGTTGCTTTTGAGCAATTGGAATCGGCAGAAGGGTATCCAAACAAGAGCGTTGTGGAGATTACCAAATTTAGGAAAGAGCTTTTTGATGCTGTGGATAATGATAAACAGAAGGCAGAGAAATTGGCGAAAGACCTCAGCACGGTCATTGACAAAAACAATAAATTAATATCGTATTTCGGTTTCGACCAAAACAGGGCATGGGCATATAGAAATGGCAAATTTGCGGTCATTGATGCGGACGGCAAGCAATTGACTGATTTTGTTTTCACCAATCCCAAGCCTTTTCGTTCAGATGGGTGGGCATTGGTAAAAAAAGATACGTCCGAGTTTTTTATGTATAAAGATTGTAAAACCTTTTCTGAACCTTTTGATTGGATTTTTAAAACAAATGCGCATACCTACAAAGTCAGAAAAGGTAAAAATTATACATTCGTGGATAGTGTTGGTAGGCAAATAAAAGGATGGCGCAGTTTTTCTGAATTATCCTCATTTTCAGATGGATTAGCCGCTTTTAGAGAAAATGGTAAAATCGGTTTTGTAAATAATGCAGGAGATATTAAAATACAACCTCAATATGACAATGCCATTATCTTCACGAATGGTACTTCAAAAGTGTTAAAAAGTCCCTTTTGGGGATTAATAAATGTAACTGGTAAAGAAATATTTACGCCCAAATATTCTTCAATTGGCTATTTTAGTAAAACAAAATTAGCAGTGAGTTCAATAGGATTAAAACAAGGTTTAATTAATGAAAAAGGCGTTGAAATATTAGCAAACGAATATGATGGTTTTGGCTTTTTCACAAAACAAGGCTACGCCACTTGCACGAAAAACAACAAGCATGGATTGGTTAATCCTCTGGGAAAGGTTATCATCCAACCTAAATACGATAGGATTGGACAAGTCAATACAAACGGACAGATATTAGTTGCATTGCTTAAAGATAGTTATTATGCGATGGGTATAATTGATACTTTAGATAACGAAATTTTAGAATTTAGTACCTTACGTCCATTGAGTAATGTGGGTTGTTTTAATTTAGTAGCTGTTGGCAATGGAGACAATTGGGGGTATCTTAATATTAAGACTAAAAAATTAGATATTCCTGCCATATATAAATTTGCTGATGAATTTACAGAAAATGGGTTAGCTCTGGTAGCCCAAAATGGGAAAGCAGGATTTATAGATACGACTGGCAAAGTAGTCGTTCCTTTGAAGTTTGACATATTATTGCGTTTTAGCAATTTCAATTTGGCAGGTTTTAAACAAGATGGTAAGGCTGGATTTATAAACACAA
>JAYVKQ010000730.1:0-8539 GCA_043768285.1 Saprospiraceae bacterium
AAATCAAACTGACCCTAACGCCTATCGTCCCGACAATTTGGATAAACGCGATGAATATTACGCCAATTACATGATTTTGGCTTGTTTGCGTGCTGTTGAATACCTCCTTTCGCGCCCCGATTGCAATGGCTCACTCGGCGTAACTGGCAATAGCCAAGGAGGTGGTTTGACGGCTACCGTAGCGGGATTGGATAGTCGCATAACGGCAATCATGCCCATTGCGGCTGCCTCTATGGAGCAAGACGGCTGGCGTTTCAATCGCGCCAGTGGTTTTCCGAATTATGCAAGATCGGGCGTGAGTTTGAATTTGGACAGTAATGCCGTTTTCAAAAACATGAAATACTACGATGCCGCTTATTTTTTGAAACGATATAAGGGCGTTACGATGTACCAAACGGGCTATCTCGATGATTTGACGCCCGCAGCTACGCAATTCGATGGCTATAACCAAAACCGCAGCAAATCTTTCTTTTTGCATATGCTTAATAGAGGGCATGATTACCCATTCAATGAGTATTTCTTGGGTAGATATGCCTTTTTTGAACAAACTTTAAAGGATTTTAAAAATTATTCAAATTTTAAAATGACTTTGAATATTGATGCTGGGGGCAATAAGAACATCTCCCGCAACAGTACAGAATTAAATGGTTCTGCCTCTATTGTAGGTGGTACTCCCTCCAATATCCGTTGGGTAAAAGTAGAGGGTCCAGGCACTGTGACTTTCTCGAATAATGCGTTAAAAACGGTAGCACAATTCAGCCAATCTGGTACATATGTCTTGAAATTGATGGCTGATTATGATTACAAATTAAACGATGAATTTGAACCTTATTATTATACGCTTGCGGATTTTGTAACCATTACTGTAGGTGGTGGCAACAATAATCCCTGTGATACAGACGCAACACCACCCGTTTTTGCTAATTGCCCTGCCAATATCATTTTGGTAACACAAGCGAACACTGCTACGGCAACATGGACAGCACCAACGGCAACGGACAATTGCGCCCTCGCTTCGGTTAGTAGTAATTATGCTTCAGGTAGTAGCTTTTCATTTGGAACGACTACGGTGACATATACGGCTACCGACGCAAAAAATAACCGCGCGACTTGCAGCTTTACCGTCACGGTCACACGTCAAAACACTTGTGATAACGATACAACACCGCCTGTTTTCGTCAATTGCCCTACAAATATTAATGTCATTACACAAGGCAATGCAGCAACGGCTACTTGGACTGCACCCTCGGTTTCTGACAATTGCAGCACCCCCTCAGTATCCAGCAACTTTAATATAGGCAATAGTTTTCGTTTGGGTATAACTACGGTGACATATACTGCAATTGACGCTAAAAACAACCGCACTACGTGCAGTTTTACCGTCACAGTGACGCAACAATCAACGGGTTCGGACGATTGTACGAACTATTCGGTAGGCAATACCAATGATATATGCAGTTGTGCTTCTACAAAATGGGCACCTTTTGGCTTCTATTTTTCAGATACCAATGGTTGCCCCAAAGAATATTTTATTGCCGATAGTAATGTGAAATTCACCACGACAGCCGATGGTTCTGCTAATCTGAAAGGTACTTTTAGGAGCATCAATTGGGAAACAGTCGTCTTAAATGTTCTATATTTAGGAAAAACAACAATTGCACCCGCAGGAAGCCCAAATATCATTGACTGCACCCGCGTTATTGCCATTGGCAATTCCAGTAACTGGCAATATTATACCAGTATGACAGGTACAATACAAATCGGCAACCGCCCCCCCCTCAGTATTGAACGCCGTGGGGCAGCTTTTCAAATGGGTAATGGCGCGAATAATCAGAATGCAACTGCCTTGGGTGCGAGCGGTGATTTTAGTTTGAGCGATGGGCGCGTGGGCGCGTTTGCGTTCAGTTTACTCAATCCAGAAGGTGGTGCTTGTGCAAAAGATTTGTCCATTTCACTCACAGCGGAAAATGCCACCTATCAACAGCGCACATTTATGGATATGACCGTAACGATAAAAAATGCAACAGCGCAAGTTTTCAAAGATATTGTCGTCAGTTTCCCATTTCCAACGGGCGTTGTGACAGGCGGGACTGTATCCCCAAGTGCGGGACTTTGGAAAGAATGGTGTAGTGGCAATGTACATTGTTTTAATTGGGATATTTCAACCTTAGCTGCCAATGGCATGGCTACCTTAAAAGTACCTATGTATATCCAAGATATCAATACACCTATCCTATTGAATGCAAAAATTATAAGTTCTACACCCACTGATAATGACTTGACGAATAATGAAGCCATGCTAACACTGTTACTTAGTGCCGATGAAAAAACCAATCTCGATACGCCCTCGGCGCAAAGACCCTTAATATTGGATAGGGTTTCGCCCAACCCAACAGAGAACGAGATTGTGGTGGATTATCGCAGTGTGTTACAGGAAAAAATGAGCTTTCAAATCGTCAATACGTTTGGCGAAATAGTCAAAATATTAACCCGCAATGTACTAAAAGGGCGCAACTCGCTGTATTTCGATGTATCCGATTTGTCAAGCGGTCTTTATTATATCGTACCAAATAGTAATACGCCTAATAAGGTAAAACTAAAATTTGTCAAATATTAAAAGATAATTTAATGGTTTGGTGTATTTTGTGCGAAAATTTTCGTTACAACATCAATGAGGCTGTCTCAATCGCCAGCAAGTGGTTTCGTAAACTGATTTTGATAATATTTTTTTTGTAAAAAAAATATTATCAAAATCGGTTTACGAAACCGCAAATCTAAGCTGACCACTAAAAAAATTAGTATCAGACCTTTTGAGCCCGCCTCATACTATCTCATTACACCACAATCATGTTCCATATTCCACTCATTATTTATGAAATTATACGTTGGCTCACCCTATTTATTATGGTAAGCGGCTGCATTACGGGTGGTATAATGGGCACTCTTTTTTTGATGCGGCGTAGGGACAACTATTGGGTCAATTTGCTGTATGGTCTCTTACTACTGAGCTTTACCTTTACCATTTTTGATAAATTTCTGCGGTATTCTCTCCTGTCTTATCGGTATCCCAATTGGTCATTTTTACCAATATATATGTCATTTGCGTTTGCACCTTTATTGTTTTTTTATGTCAAAAGCCGCTTATATGCACAGCATTTTACGATGCACCGCCGCGATTTCAAGCATTTTATATTGCCTACCGTGCAGTTTGCCTTGTTGAGTTGGGTAACGCTACAAGACGTGCAAGCGAAGATGGATTTTAGGGACAATTTTTTCAGTCCCTTCTATGGCAATTTTGAAAAAGGCGTGTTTATTCTGCATTTTTTCCTGTATCTCTACTTCTCCTATCGCTTTATTTTGCACGAGAAGCTACCCCTCAGTATCAAAGCTCGAAAAGGCTTGCTCAACCTTTCTGATACGGGTTTCAGACGGCAAATATTAATCGTGGGTTGGCTCAAAAGAATGGTCAAAACGCTGTTTATTTTGTTCGGTGTTCATGCGTCTTTTATCTTGACTGATTATTTTAGTTTTCGTTTATTTGGTCTCAATTTACAGACAAAATCTTTGTTTTCAGCCTTATATGAATTATCATTTGTCGCTATGTTAGCATGGCTTTTTGTGAATGGGATATTCGCTTGGCGGAAAAAGGTGTAATATATTTATGTCACAGAGTTTAAACAGAGAAGGCACAGAGTTTCACAGAGAAATAATAAAATCTCTGTTAAACTCCGTGCCTTCTCTGTCTAAACTCTGTGACATATTATTTATTTACTCACTCACCACTTTAAACATTTCTTTCAAATCTAAAGCCACTTGTTTAGCACGTTCTATATCTTTATTCAAAATCGTGATATGCCCCATTTTACGGAAAGGCTTGGTCATTTTTTTTCCATACAAATGAATATGCACCCCCTCAGTACCCAAGGCATTTTCCCATCCTAATATCTTTGTTTTTCCAGAAAAACCATCCGCACCGACCACATTGAGCAACACCGAAGGCAACCGCATAGCCGTAGCACCCAAAGGCATATTCGATATACTGCGCAAATGCTGTTCAAATTGAGATGTTTCGGTGGCTTCGATGGTATGATGCCCACTGTTGTGCGGACGCGGGGCAACTTCATTGATAAGTAACTTTCCTTGTTTTGTCAAAAATAACTCAACAGCTAATAAGCCACATATATCCAATTTTTCGATAACGGATATAGCTAAGGCTTGCGCTTTTTTCTCAACTTTTTTATTTATAGCCGACGGGCACATTTGATAATCGAGCATATTCGCCTTTGGGTCAAACACCATTTCTACTGAGGGGTATGCCACAACTTGCCCGTTTTCATTGCGGCAAACGATGACAGCAATTTCTTTATCTATATCCACCATTTCTTCGATAATACAGCGTTCATCGGGTAATTTTACTATATCTGCCTTCGATTTTAGGATAGAAACGCCCTTACCATCATAACCCCCTTCGCGCGATTTCCAGACGCACGGGAATGTAATTGTATCGATTTTTTCTTTTAAAATAGATATGCTATCAAAATACCAGACGGCAGAAGTAGGCAAGCGGTATTTGCGATAAAAGGCTTTTTGCTGCCCTTTGTCCTTTATTAAATCTAAAGAAACGGGATTTGGGTGAACCGTTTTGCCTTGTTTTTTCAAAAAATGTAGGGCTTCGGTATTGACGTGTTCAATTTCAATTGTGATGATATCTACTGTCTGCCCAAAGGCGACCACATCATCGTAATTTTTAATATCCCCCTTCACAAAGCGTGTGCAGTATGGGCGTGCGGGACAAGCGGCATCGTTTTCCAAAATAGTGATGTCCATATCCCAATTGGCTGCCGCCAAACACAACATTTTACCCAATTGCCCACCGCCGAGTATGCCTATTTTTTTCATAAATCATATGTCTTTTAGGGGGCAAAAATAGTAGAATTATTGAAGAAATAGTAGGAAATACTGAGGGGGTAGTATCAAGCGGCTTTTTGCAAAGGCAAGGTAATTTTCATTTGAGCCAATAACTCAAAGAGTTCTTTCTCAAATTCACTTTTTAAAGATCCATCTTGCTCAAGCATAAATTCAGAATCATCATATTCCTTATGCAAATCAATGGAATCATTAATATTTTTAATCAGTCGCAAAAGGCGATTGATGCGCACTATCAATATGTCTTGCGTTTCTTGAATTTCCATCATCAATAATTTATTTGAATAAATCCTTTTCTTAAAATCGGATATTCATAAATATTTGTTTTTCAATTATTTAGTATATTTACAATAGCAAAATTAATGTCTATTTATAATCAACCAAACTTTTGAATACATTTCTTTTTACTGTTTTTTTAATAATATAAAACCTCCTAACACTCTATCGATAAACAATATATGGAGTGAACATGAGATTATCAACTTCATATATTTAGTTTTGTATAAAATCCGTAGATTTACACCATAATTAATCAGTAATTAACCAAATCTGTCAAAAATGAAGAAACTATACATTGCCCTCGCTTTATTGGTGAGCCTTATCGCTTGCCAAACGTCTCAAAAATTTGTGTATAAAGATGTGCCGAATACCCCTATGCCTGGCTTCAATACTGAGGGGTCTGATGCGCAAGCCATTACGATTGCCGATTCGGTGATGAAAGCCTGTGGTGGACGGTATGCATGGGATATGACCCGCTATTTCCGTTGGACGTTTTTCAACAACCGCGCCCTTGTGTGGGACAAATCGCAAGAGCGTGTCCGCATTGATTTTCTCAATCAATCGCTCAAAATTCGCTTAAATTTGAAGGATATGACGGGTCGCGTCTGGAAAGATGGTCAAGAAATGACCCAGCCCGATAGCGTGAAAAAATATTTAGAACGCGGCAAAGGTATCTGGATTAACGACAGCTATTGGCTCGTGATGCCGTTCAAATTGAAAGATAGCGGCGTGACGTTGAAGTATGTCGGCAAAAAAAACAATGCTTTGGGTGCGGAAAGTGATGTCTTGCAATTGACGTTCAAAGAAGTGGGCAATACGCCCAATAACAAATACCATATCTACGTCAATCCATCAAGCCATTTGGTAACGCAATGGGATTATTTCGCCAAAGCCGATGCCGATAAGCCGAATATGAGTACGCCGTGGGCAGATTATCGCGGTTTGGGTAATATTATGGTGTCTGTCAGTCGCGGCGAAGGCAGAAGCATGGCTCCGATGGGCATTTATAAGCAAATTCCGGATAGCGTTTTTACGTCTATGTATGATATAGATTGGACTAAGATTAAATAGAAAAGTATCTCCAAATGCTGTCATTGCGAGCGCAGCGAAGCAATCTGTAATACTTCTTCGATAATTTAAACTTTTAAATACTCGAAGTATTCTCACAGATTGCTTCGCTGCGCTCGCAATGACAGCATTTTGGGAAGGTTTTGAGGCATATGATATTAAAAAAACTGCCTCAACCATTACAGTCAAGGCAGCTAATGGTACATACTTTTTCATGACATCAACTTTCTTTAGTTATTCTGCATATAGGCAAAAAAGGCATTTGTGCATTAGTTCTAACATCCGAAGGGCGATTGAAATCGCCCGCTATTGATATTTATCACGTAAACCCATCAATAGGGGGCGATTTCAATCGCCCTTCGGATGCAAAAACAATGAACTAATATTTTTCGTGCCATATGCGAAATGGGTGAGTTATGTACTTTATTGGAAAAAATCAGTCAAAATCAGTCTAATCTGCGTCATCAGTGTTCCCATCATGCCCAAAGGGAAACATTCTACTAAATCCTTTTTAATCCCGATAATCCTAATTCTTATTCAAATAAAATTCTCCTACAAATCAACTCAATAAACCCTATATAATAGTCTCAAAAGACGGAAACGTTACCGTAATTTCTGTAAATATTGCCTTATTAAAAATTATCTTTGTTAAGAATATGTTTTTTCAAAATATCGTATTTTTTGAGATATACTCACTTGAATTTCAATAATTTTCCAAACTAAACGCCTATTAATGATGAAAATTAAACTACTTGCCACGGGGCTAATGTTGTTCTGTTTTATGCAAACGAACCTGCAAGCCTCTCCGCACAATCCCCGACTTCCAACCATAAAAACCATGCTGGCGATAAGCGGCAAAATCACCTCTCAAACAGGTGAGCCGATACCGGGCGTAAGTGTCGTTTTGAAAGGCACGACAACGGGCGGCATTTCAGATGTTGATGGTTTTTACAATATCAATACGCCTGAAAAAGAAGGCGTTTTGATATTCTCTTTTGTGGGTTATAAAACCCAAGAAGTGCCTTTCAAAAATACACCTGTCGTGGATATTGTTTTAGAAGCCTCCGAGGAAAGTTTAGATGAAGTCGTGGTAGTGGGTTATGGAACGGCGAAAAGAGGCAATATTGCAAACTCAGTATCCAGCATTTCGGGCGAAGATTTAGCTGACCGCCCTTTAAATCGGATTGAAAATGCCTTTTCAGGTCAATTAGCGGGCGTTTACGCTCAAACCGTAAACGGTGAGCCAGGTGCAGAAATGCAAATTCGTGTACGCGGCACGGGGTCAATCAATGCTGCGAATGAACCACTATATGTCGTTGATGGTGTCCCTGTGGACAATTTGCGTGGTATCAACCCAAATGATGTACAGAGCATTGACGTATTAAAAGATGCCGCCGCCGCCGCAATTTACGGCTCGCGTGGCTCAAACGGTGTTGTTTTGGTAACAACGAAAAAAGGTAAAAAAGGCAAACCACGTCTTTCTTTCACAAGCTATATAGGTGTACAACGCCTTGAAAGTTCGATTGATATGTTGTCTGCTCCCGATTGGGTTCAGATGCGGAGAGAAAGTATTGACGAAGCATGGGTGGCTCGTGGACAGACCTTGAACCCTAAAAAGGACTATAAAGCAACGGATAGTCAAGAGTTTCGTGCAGCAGAATTGGCTGTAAACCCTTGGGCTACGCCTTCTTTGTCCATTTCTAATTTAATATATGACCCAAAATGGGCTTACGGAGAAGACAGTATGACCTACCTTAACTGGCAAAAAGAAATGTTCCGTGATGCACCGATGAAGTATAATCAATTGGGCGTTTCAGGTGGAACGGACGATTTGACTTACAATATTTCGACTTCTTTACTCGACCAAGACGGTATTGCAGTTGGTACAAACCTCAAAAGAGCAAACCTTCGTGCGAATTTTGAGGCAAAAATTGCTAATCGTTTTAAATTCGGTTTGATGTTAGCCCCCTCAGTAGAATGGTCAAATACGGGTCGTGTGGATGGTAAAGACAATACGGCAATGGTCGCTATTCAGATGCCGCCTATTGTTGATAAAGAAGCGGGTAAATACACAGGCGCAATGCCATATGGCTCTTACGCTTGGTCTGGTCGTTACCAAAACCCGATAGCGAACATGGAACGATCCAAATTTGAAGCACGTCGCTATCGCATAAACTCTAATGCTTATTTGCATGTTGACCTTGTTAAAGGGTTGCAAGCACAGTTTTTGACGGCTTTAGACTATAATTACTACACAGACCTTCGT
>JAYVKQ010000731.1:0-5116 GCA_043768285.1 Saprospiraceae bacterium
TTCAGCGTTGTGTAACTCACCCACCGTTTCCCCCGAATTTCTTTCGGGGTTATTCATGTTTAATCCCTTCGGGATTTTTAGAGTGCCAAAGTAGAAGTAAGTAAGTAGTTATAAATAATCGACAATTTTATTTTTCATAATATACTGATAATGAATACATTACAAGTCGTACATCATACATCTATTATCGTACATCTACTTATCTTAATTTTAACTGTTTAATAAATTAACAAATGATTAGTAATTTCAATAATCTCGTAGGTCTTAAAGGCTTTATTACATTAACCGACGCTGAAGCGTTTGAAATAGTAGGTGGTGCAAGAAGACGCAGACGTCGCCGTCCAAATACAACTAATAACCCAGGTGTAAGTATGCCGCCACCTGTTGATTTACCAGGTGCGGGTGGCGCAGACGAAGAATAACCATATTCGGTTAATAAGTACGTAAACGTAAATAGTCGTTAAACCTTTCCGAAAGCTTAAAACCTTCGGAAAGGTATTCAATGTTGAAAATCAATGAGTTACGCGAAATATTAGATTTTAAAAAATTCCCGATTATTTAAGTTCCCCTACTTATTTTGATTATACATATTCAAAATACTACTTGTACGTGCATAAATAGGCTTGCTAACTATCACAAAATTTATTGTTTTTGGAACTCCTTTTAACCGATTAATAAACTCATATGACACCCCTCAGTATTTTAAAAATACTGAGGGGTTATCTTTTTCAAATGATGAGTTACAAATCCATCAATATTAAGCCAGCGTACTCAAATCTTTTACAAAACCCGATACGCCTTTGGGCTTCATGATACCCAAAAGTTTATTTGCCTCGGCTAATGTTGTAAACTGACCGACCAATAGTCTATAAATTGTTGCGCTTCCAGAACCCGCTACGTGGAAAAAGACAGGTTGCCTAAATTGCGCCTCCAAACTTGCGCCAATAGATTTTACATTCGACCATTGTGAGAAACTACCAGCTTGCACACTAAAGCCTTTGTTTGTTACTTTTGCATTGGTCGTAAAACGATAAATACCCGTAACCGTTGGTGGTGTTCCTGCTGTTGGCGTGGGTGTGGGTGCTGGTTTAGGTGCGGTTGGCGTTGTTGGCGTTGTCGTTCCTGTACCAGAAGTCGGTGTACTACCGGCTCGTCTGTATGCTTCCGTGACGGCTCTTGCAGCATTGACGCGCCCATAGCCAAAACGGAGAGAATGTCCATTAGAATATTCGCTCGGTGAACCAATTTTATCGGCAGTTTGCGTCAGTATTTGCTTGACTTCGCGCGCCGTCAAGTTCGGATTGGCAGATAAAATCAAGGCACAAATACCCGCTACCAAAGGTGTTGAGCTTGATGTACCACCAAAATGCTGGTACTGACTGCCTCTGTTGATGCCATCGCCATAATAAAACTGAGATGCATCACCGTTTTTTTCCCAGTAAGGTCGGGCGGCAACAATCGGATATTCGCCACCATTAGAGGGCGCAACAATTGTTAATTCTCGCCCACGATTGGAATAAGACGCATGGTCATCTTCACTCGTGGAAGCACCAACGCATATCACATCGGGATGTACACCATATACATTAAGCCAATCCCTATCTTCATTACCAGCCGCAAAGCAAATAATGCACCCTCTGCCACCACGCCCTTCACGCGCTGCACGGGCAATTGCTGCCATTTTATCTGGACCAAGCGCGTACATAGAATCAATAGCTCCCCATGAGCAACTGATAATATCTGCGCCATTACGGATACAATAATTGAGCAATGCCTCGGTACTTTCGATACTGAAACCTGTCCCATTCAAAGGCATAAAACGCGCATTGGGCGCAGCACCGCACATACCGCCATTTTGGGGCGCAATTGCAACACTCGCGCAAGGCGTACCGTGAGAGAAGGCAGAATTGCCCATTTCGAGGTTAGAGGAGTTGCGCCATAAGTCCCACGGCTTCAATACCTTAGTGCTCAAATCGGGGTGTGTAATATCCAAACCTAAATCATTAACCGCTACGATTATATTTGGATTGCCGTAGCCATCAAGTAATTTCCAAGCCTCCGCAACCTTTGCGTCAGCCCCCGCTTTCATGCGAATAGAGGGATTGTCAGGTATTTTTCCATTGTTTTGCAGATGCCACATTTGCCCGTACATTTTCGCCGTTGGTTGCGCAAAAGCATAGAGGTCAAGGGGCATATCTATATCGGGTTCAGCCCACTTCACGACCTTTTGCTTTTGCAAAGCAGCCGCGCACTTTAAAGGATTTTCGGACTGAGGGGTAACAGTTACCACTACTTTTTCATCGCTTCGGCGTTCTTTGACGACCAAATTAAGCTTTTGGATAATCGCTTCTTGTTTCTTTTCGGATGTTTTTGGTGCAAATGTGATGTAAATTGACCCCGTAGGTACAAGTGGCTTGTCGTGACCCATAATATGATAGACGTGCGTTCCTGTTTCGACTTCATCAAGCCCACGGATACCGTCTAATCGGGCGTTAAGCGTCATTTTAGTATCATCTTTTTTGAGCGTACAAACGTCAAAACCGCCGACGTGCGCATAGACAACTTCTTGCACCGTATTACCCAAAATGGATTGTTGATTAAGAGAGCGTGAAGCTGTATCTGTTTTTTTGACACCGATAAATTTTTTACTTTTTTCGAGGACAACTTCACCTCTGCCGAAGTTTACTTTTAGAATTGCCATAAATTGTGTGGTTAATTATTTAAAATGGTGAAAGGTTTGTTTTCAATATTGGTTATTAAATTTTTTGGAGAAAACAGACAACACAGATTAGGCGAATTTAAACGGATTTTTGCACGTTACAATTAGTTTCAGTTCGTGTAAATCCGACTAATCAGTCTCGTTCGTTTGCCTATTACGTTTTAAAAGTCAATCATTTTGAATAACAGAACGAAGTTTGACTTTTTTTGTTATATATGCAAATAAATAGAAAAAATATTTTATAAATCTTCATTTATATGTTTCAAGAAGACCGACACATACACCTCAAAAATGCCGACATTATTTTTATCGAGCATTTTTTTGTTAGCGAAAAAGCTGATATTCTATTTAACAATCTTTTAGAAAATGTCCAATGGGCGCAAGGAGAAATCACGATGTTTGGTAAAAAAGTAGTAGAACCTCGGCTTTCGGCTTGGTATGGCGATACAGGAAAAAGCTATACCTATTCAGGTAAAAAACAAGAACCTTTAGCTTGGATAGAACCGCTTTTGGATATTAAATTGGCTATTGAAAACTACATTAAATCTCAAAATTTGATTAAAAATACTGAGGGGGTGCGCTTCAATAGCGTCCTTGGCAATTTCTATCGTGACGGCAATGATAGTATGGGTTTTCACGCAGACAATGAACGTGAATTGGGTCAAAACCCTATCATTGCGTCTGTTAATCTGGGCGATACACGCCGTTTTATATTTCGTAGAAAAGAGGATATAAAAGAGAAATATGAATTGGCACTTACACATGGCTCATTGTTAATTATGGCGGGAGAAATGCAGCATTATTGGCAACACGCTGTACCAAAAGAACAAAAGAAAAAGGAGCGTATCAATTTGACATACAGACATATATGCTAAAAATTTGAAAGTTTTTAAAAGAAATAAGAAAAGTTGAAAAGCCAAAAAACTATTTCCCTATCTTTGCGTTTCTTTTGTATGAAAAAATCACCATTTACCCTCTAACCCCCAAGAGAGAACAATTCTGAAGTATTCTAAAATCAATACATCATTTTAAATTTACTTCGCAGTCGTTCCTCCTTGGTGGTTAGAGGGTAAAATCTCTTACCTTAGGAATGAAACGATAATAAAGTCCACCATTTATTATCGTTTCATTCCTTATCATTCGACAACTACAATATGAACGATGTTTTAACGCAAACTGTAACATCTTTAGAAAACCTCGAACTCATCCGCCAATCTGCCCGCGATTTCGCAGAAACCCATATTCGCCCCTTCGTGATGGAGTGGGACGAAAGTCAAGAGTTTCCGATGGCACTCATGCACAAGCTCGGCGAGCAAGGCTTTCTTGGCGTTTTTATTCCAGAAGAATATGGTGGCTCTGGTCTCGATTATCAAGCCTATGTCACTATTATTGAAGAAATAGCAAAGGTCTGTGGCTCTATTGGCTTGAGCGTAGCTGCACATAACTCTCTGTGTGTCAATCATATATATATGTTTAGCACTGAAGAACAACGCCAACGTTGGTTGCCCAAATTAGCAACAGGCGAATGGATAGGTGCATGGGGTTTGACGGAAGCCAATACGGGTTCAGATGCTATGCGAATGAAATGTGTAGCGGTGCAAGACGGCGATTATTGGGTTATCAATGGTGCAAAAAACTGGATAACGCATGGCAAATCGGGTCATGTAGCAGTGGTTTTGGCGCGGACAGGTGAATTGTTGGATAGTAAAGGGATTACAGCTTTTGTTGTGGAGCGCGGTACTGAGGGGTTCTATGCTGGAAAAAAAGAAAACAAACTCGGTATGCGCGCCAGCGAAACAGCTGAAATGATATTTGATAATTGTCGCGTACACAAAAGGAATATATTAGGCAATTTGGGCGAAGGTTTTGTGCAATCCATGAAGGTATTGGATGGAGGGCGTATTTCAATATCAGCCCTCTCGCTCGGTATCGCAAAAGGAGCTTACGAGGCTGCCGTTAAATATGCTAAAGAACGCCATCAATTTGGGCAACCTATCGCCAATTTTCAAGCGATTGGCTTCAAATTAGCAGATATGGCAACACGCATCCAAGCGGCAGAGCTACTCACCCGCCAAGCAGCTGACATGAAAAATGCAGGTGTAAAAATGACAAAAGAGGCGGCAATGGCTAAATACTATGCCTCAGAAGTAGCCGTATATGCCAGCAACGAAGCCGTTCAGATATTTGGTGGCTATGGTTATACCAAAGATTTTCCTGTAGAAAAATTTTATCGAGATAGTAAGCTCTGCACGATTGGTGAAGGCACCTCAGAGATACAAAAACTCGTCATCTCGCGCGAAATACTGAGGGGGTAGTTTAAATAAGCAATGGGCAATTACTAACGTTCAAAAGATTTTGTTTTAAAAACAAAGTATTGATTTTCAATAATTTACAATG
>JAYVKQ010000732.1:0-2286 GCA_043768285.1 Saprospiraceae bacterium
AAAAATTCGCTATCATAAAATTCTTTTACTTTACTCATTTTATCGCTTTTGGATGCCAATATATTATAAAATGGGTGAAGTTATTTAATTTCTTTTACTCAGTATTCTAAATTAAAAAAAATGAACCACATATTTCTTAATCCAGACCACACCTACAACCGCTTATTAAATGAATACAAACAACACGGCAGCATCGTAGTGGCTTTTGATTTTGACAACACTGTCTATGATTACCACGCACAAGGTATGGATTGTTCAGAAATCATAGATTTGTTGCAAAAATTGAAGTCCATTAATTGCTACCTTATTATATGGACGGCGAGTGATGATTGGACATTTATCAAAGATTATTGTCAAAAACAAGATATTCCTTACGATAACATCAATGAAAACCCGCCGTTTTTTATATCAAAAAGCCCAAAAATCTATTATAACGAGTTGTTAGATGACCGTGCAGGTTTGCAGGAAAGTTATTTACGATTGTGGAAATTATACAACGAAGTTGTGTCTTGAGAAGTAAATTAAGGTTTTAGGTAGCCATATTGCGTGGCATTTTTTTTACACGTTTCAAAAAGAGTTTTAAGAGCGGAAAGTAACGTATCAATATCTTGAATGAGGTATAAATTCTCATATTCTGTAAAGACATTATTTTCTAATTTGCCTACTTGCCAAACCAAACCGCTTGACGTAATACCGAATACAGGGAAATCAGGATTGCCATTTAGTTGTTGTATGGTGTACATTTCGTAGAGACATTGACCCCATGCACCCGAAAAGTCGTCTTTTTTCGACTCTACAACTGCCATGTAAGGCATATCGAAGACAACGCTACTGAGGGGTGAACGTTTAGCAATCAGATAGTCGGGATAGCCTTTGATATTAAGATTGAGTTGAATTAAGGCGCGTGACCACATATTGAAAATATCGGCATATAGTTTCCATACTTCTTTCAAAGTGGGATATATTAAGTTTTCACAAATAGCAAATTCAGACGTATTATAAGGCACACGATGAAAAACAAATTCTAAATCTTCATTAAAAATAGCTGTTGCTTTCATCTGTTCAGTAATAACAAACGGCACTTGGGTTTGGTGCTGAATTTGCAATTCAGTCAAAACATCTGATAGTTTCTTGAAACTTTTGCTAAATGACTTTGCCATAACGCTGTTATTTTAATGCAAAATTAAGCTATTATTATCTAAATAATAAAAAAATAAAAGTCATGCTTACATTAAATCTCATTAATCCCGAAAAATCGGATATTCCGTTCAAGCATTTTGTGTTTCCCGATGGGCAACCGCATTTGAAATTAATGCTTGAAGAAAAGTCCCCCACTGGGGGATTTAGGGGGCAAAATACTGAGGGGGTCACTATCCTTACCCGTCTTGCCAACCCAAGCGATTTATTCACCGTTTTAATTGCCAAAGATGCGTTGGAAGCATCGGGTTTTTCGCCTATCTCATTGACAATCAGCTATTTAATGGCGGCTCGGATGGATAGACAAATGACCGAAGGCGAGCCATTTTCACTGCGGGTCGTCTCCACCCTACTCAACCAAGCGGGTTTTAAAAGTATTTCAATCTTTGACCCACATTCTGATGTTTCTACGGCTTTGCTGTTGCGCTCAAAAGCCATTGGCAATGAGGTTTTTGTGAAAGATTGCATTGCCGATTTTAGAAAAAATCAAGGAGAAAAAGAAGATTATTACCTTGTTTCACCTGATGCAGGAGCGTTGAAAAAAATCCATAAAGTAGCGCAATACGTGCAAGCTCCACGAGTAGCCGAATGTATGAAAATGCGGGATGTAAAAACGGGGCAACTATCAGGATTTAAGACCATGGAAAGCGATTTTGACCGCAAAACCTGTTTTATTGTAGATGATATTTGCGATGGTGGTGGCACTTTTATCGGTTTGGCGGCTTTATTGAAACAGCATAATGCAGGTAAAATTGTGTTGATTGTTAGTCATGGCATATTCAGCAAAGGGTTTGACTTGGCGCATATTGATGCCATATATACGACCAATTCTTTTAAAGATTTTGACATATTACCTAATTATACTAAGTGTAATAATATATTAACCTACTTATAAATTGTCAAATAATCTCAATCATATACAACTATAAACCGATACATAAAAATGGTTAGTCAATACACTTTCAAGATATACAGCCGTTTCGAGGCTTTACTTTTTATCGTAATTGTTTTAGCAATTTCTGTCATAATTATAGGTTATATTGGAGCGTTTTTACATCCTTATTTACCAGAAATTGGGAAAAGTAGCAT
>JAYVKQ010000733.1:0-3272 GCA_043768285.1 Saprospiraceae bacterium
GGTTTTGACCCGCCAAGAGAACATGGTTATAATACCGTGCAAGCCATTCAAGCCATGCACGAAGGCAAAGCGAAAGTTTTTTTCGCAATGGGTGGCAATTTTCTCTCCGCTACACCCGATACCAATTATACCGCCGAAGCCTTGAAAAAATGCCGTTTAACGGTTCATGTTTCGACAAAACTGAATAGAAGCCACTTGGTAACAGGTGATATTGCCTTGATTTTACCTTGTTTGGGTAGAACTGATATTGATAGACAGGCTTTGGGCGAACAGTTTGTGACGTGTGAAAATTCTATGGGCGTGGTCAGTTCTTCAAAAGGGGTTTTAGAGCCTTGTTCTCCACATTTGAAAAGTGAGGTGGCGATAGTTTGCGAACTTGCACACGCCGTACAACTTTCCATCCCGAAGGCTTTCGGGATGGAAAGTTCTGGCAAAATTGAGTGGTTGAAATTAAAGGATAATTACGATGATATTCGAGATTTAATAGAAAAAACAATACATGGTTTCGATAATTTCAATGAAAAAGTGCGCCGCCCCGAAGGTTTTTATTTACCCAATGGTGCAAGAGAACAGCAATTCAATACTGCATCGAGCAAAGCGCATTTTACCATCAATCCCCTACCTAAATTAGACATAAAACAAGGCGAATATGTGATGATGACTATCCGCAGCCACGACCAATTTAATACCACTATCTATGGTTTAAATGACCGATATAGGGGCATTTTTAACGAAAGGCGCATTATTTTGATGCATTCAAAGGACATGGATACTGCGGGGGTGCGCGCAAATGATGTCGTGGACTTATATAGTCATTATAATGGCGTTGAACGCAAAGCCGAGCGATTTATCATTGTGCCTTACGATATTCCGCAGGGGAATGTGGCGACTTATTTTCCCGAAGCAAATACGCTTGTGCCAGTGGATTTGTATGCGGATAAGAGTTTTACACCAGTTTCAAAATCTGTGATTATTACTTTACGAAAGATTGATACTTTTTCATAATTTGCCCTTCTTTTTAAAAATCTAAAATCAACCAAACTTACATTGAAAACCATTAGCATCTCCACCTTCAAACCCAAACACACGACACAAATCGTTGAACTCATTTTAAACATTCAGCAAAAGGAATTTAATGTGCCAATTACTATTGAAGGGCAACCCGATTTGCTTGATATTGATAATTTTTATCAAAAAGACAATGGCAATTTTTGGGTCGCTTTGGATGGAGAAATAGTCGTTGGCACAATTGCCCTTATTGATTGCGGGGCGGGTATCGGCTGCATTCGCAAGATGTTTGTTAAAAAAGAATACCGCAGTCAATACGGTATTGCCCAAATTTTATTGAATATCCTTGAAAAACAAGCCCTTACCCACGATTTTAAAGGCGTTTATTTGGGTACGCTCGAACGCCTTACTGCGGCTATTCGATTTTATGAAAAGAATGGATTTGAGCCTATTGCAAAAAATGACCTGCCGCCCGAGTTTCCATTGATGGCAGTGGATACTCATTTTTATCAAAAACTTTACAAATAATATAGGGGATGAAGTAAAAAATAAAGTACCCAATTTAATAATTCTATTTCCTTTACTCTGCGTTAAATCCTTTTTATATAATTCATTATATCTCAAAGAATTTGTCTTGATTAAAGAAAATATAATCATCAAATTGGGTACTTTATTTTTTACTTCATCCCATAAAATTTACTAAATTTGTAAATTATTTAAAGACTATGTATTTATTACATCGAGAAACTACAACTAAAATACCCCGCACTATATCCCCCATTGCAACAAAATCATTGAAAAAAGAACTTAAAAAAGGGCGTTTTTCATTTGATTGGTTAGATGTTGAAGGTGATATATATGGACTTTATATTGACGAAAATAGTCAATTGCTTGGGTTGATGTCCTTAATAGACATGCCACATGAGTATAGAATTGAGTTAAAACTCGTAGAATTATCTAAGGAAAATGTAGGACAAAATAAGAGATATGATAGAACGGCTGGGTGTCTTATTGCTTATGCCTGTTACATCGCTTTCGTTAAAAGTTATGGAGGCTTTGTGTCACTCATACCGAAAACAGTGTTAATTTCGCTGTATAGAGATAAATATGGTTTTCAACAATTCGGTAGGGAATTAGGTTCTTTATCCGAAAATTCAAAATTACTGATTAATAAATATCTAACAAATGAAAATGCCTGATGTATCACATCTAACACCGGAGGAAATAGTTGAAGCCTATGTATTTCCCCATGATTTAACGCCCGAAGAAAAAGCCGAGGCGGATAAAGAAATGTTGCGTTTACGTGATATAGCGTTTAGCAAAATGACAGAAAAAGAATTACTTTCTTCTGAACTCATGCGCTTATGGTGTCATATGAATGAATATTTTAAAACAAACAAATACGATAAAGAACACGATTTCGCCGTCTATTTGCAGCAATATATCCATGCATTTAAGAAAAAACAGATTGATTTTGCGGGGGAGATTGGTTTGCATCCGACAAAATTAAATCAAATTTTGAATGGAAAAGCCATGCCCAATGCAGCTTTGACCTATCGTTTGGAAAATCATTCGGGCGGTGCAATTAAAGCGCATATGTGGTGGCAATTAATAGCCAAACGCATTGAGCATGATATTACAAATGATATAGATGCGAAACGCCGTGAAGAAAAAAAAGTCACTTTTTCGCTTGAAAATACCTAACTTACACCCTATGCTATACGACAATCACGGACGCATCATCAATTATGTGCGCTTGGCGGTGACTGACCGTTGTAACTTGCGCTGTTTCTACTGTATGCCAGAGGAGGGTATTGCTTTTGCGCCCAAAAGCCAGATTTTATCCTATGAAGAAATGGTTAGGGTCATTACCGTTTTATCCGAAATGGGCATCTCAAAAGTACGTTTGACGGGGGGAGAACCTTTTGTTAGGCGCGATATTATGCAGTTGATTGAGAGTATTGCGGCATTGGAAGGGATTAAAAAAATTGCCCTCACGACCAATGGCACTTTGACGACACCCTATATCAAAGATTTTAAAAAAAATAAACTGACCTCTGTTAATTTAAGTTTGGATAGCCTGGATGCCAAACGTTTTTTTGAAGTAACCCGCCGCGATGAATACCATAAAGTGATGGAGACTTTGGACGAATTACTGAAATACGATATTGATACCAAAATCAATTGCGTGGTAATGCAAGGCAAAAACGAACAAGATATTGTACCTTTAGTTGAGATGGCACGACATGACCCCCTCAGTATTC
>JAYVKQ010000734.1:0-7062 GCA_043768285.1 Saprospiraceae bacterium
CATTGTAAAAATGCCATGTATAATATTTGCGCTTCGTATTATTCGCTACGGAATCGAACTCATACCACGCCAATTTACCAAAATTATTGTAGCACAAGCGTTGATAAGCTGGCATTGTTGCCGCCGAATCACCTTCAAGGTCAGGAACCGAAATGGTAACGACTTTGATATTATTCGTCAAAATAAAGGTAGAATCGGAAAAAAAATCTTCGTAGTTGTAATAATATTGACTTTTTAAGTCGTTGATTATCAATATATTAAAAACTGCAAGAAGAATAAATAGTAAGTTTTTAGTCATGAGATTACAATGATGATTTGTTTACACAGTTTCCGCTTTGTGTTTCAAAAATAAGTCCAAACCTACGATTTTCTTCTCAGTTTTTAGGGTAATTTTTGCATATAAATTTTCAGATATACATAAAATGGCTTGCCAGCTAAATAGGTTAAAAAAGTTTAAGCCAAAAAAGTAATCCACAGTTATATACATAATAGTATTTACAATTATTTTTTATAAAATCTTTATTACCTCTATTATTAAGGCTGTGGATTAGTGCATAAACGTGGAATGGCTTGTTTCACCCACAGAGGTTGTTGAGTAATAATCGTTAATCCACAATATCGCCATAGGGTATCTATTTGATTTTAAATGATTTATAACGTTATGCACAGTGCGTAGAATAACTATGTGGATAGTGTTCCATTTTTGTACACGCTCTTTTGAGATGTTATGTCTCCGTATATAGCCTTGTGGAAAGGACGCATAAAGTCCTGTTTGTACACACGAATGTCTTCCGGTACTGAGGGGTGTTGGTAACTGTGCATTAAGTATATCTTTCTTCACAAATAGTAGGCTAATAACTTATGGGTATTAAGCCTTGATAATCAATGTTTTATTTTTATAATTTTTAATCATCATGTTTAAAAGCATGGAACGACTGAAAAAAGACTTTTTGTTTCATGGCTTTCCACATATTTTTGCTGTTGATTAGTGTGGATAAATGTTAAGTTATTGATAATCAATTCAAAATAGCCTATTTATGTGCGGACGCTTCTCATTTGTTGTGGACAAAAAAAAAGTGCAAAAGGCTTTGCGGTCTGTAATATTAGACAAGCCTTTTGTGTCAAATTACAATATTGCCCCTACGCAAAAAGCCTATATCGTGACCAATAATGAACCTCATGCGTTGCAAGAAGTGGCTTGGGGCTTAATACCTGCGTGGTCGAAAGATGGTAAAAATAGTGGCGCACTTATCAACGCACGTATGGAAACGCTATTAGAAAAACCGTCGTTCAAAGAACCGTTTCAGCATAAACGCTGTATCGTGTTGGCGGATAGTTTTTATGAATGGCGCACGCTGGGGCGCACAAAAATCCCGTATCGTATCATGCCTAAAAACGAAACCGACTTACTTATTTTTGCGGGCATCTGGGACGAATGGCGCGGGCAAAAATCGTTCTCTATAATCACGACCGAACCCAATGCTGAAATGTCCGTTTTGCATACTCGAATGCCTGTAATACTGAGGGGGTATGCTGATTATGGTAAATGGCTTGGCGATACAGATATTACAGAGTTGTACACAATGTGTGCAAAACCACCCGATAATTTGTTGAAAACCTATCGTGTGAGTGATAAAATTAATTCGGTTAAATACAGTGCGTCCAATGTACATCGAGAAGTGCCAGAAGATTTGACCTTGTTTTGATATATTAATTTTAAATTTTTTATAAATAACATTATCCATTATCCATTATCCATTCAACATGCGTGTTATTATCCAAAGAGTAAAAGAAGCATCAGTGACGATTGATGGTCTTATCAAATCGCAGATAGGTATGGGTTTACTCATACTTGTGGGTATTGAGGAAACCGATACGGAAGAAGATATTACATGGCTGTGCGCAAAGATTGCCAACCTACGTATATTTAGTGATGAAGCGGGTTTGATGAATGTGTCGGTGATGGATATTCATGGCGAGATGCTGGTCGTCAGCCAATTTACTTTGCACGCGAGTACCAAAAAAGGCAATCGCCCTTCGTTTATCAAAGCTGCAAAACCACCATTTGCGGTACCGATGTATGAAAAATTTGTAGAAGAATTGCATAAAGTTTCAGGCTTAACTGTTTTGACAGGCGTATTTGGTGCAGATATGAAAGTTGCTTTATTGAACGATGGTCCTGTGACGATTTTTGTAGATAGTAAAAATAGGGAGTAGGACAAATAACTTAGGCACGGCTGAACTGACTTGCGGATTGTCAATTCCTAAATAGCCGTACCACAGTTGAAAACAAGATAAAAAAAGAGGACTTAAAGCGTCGTCGCTCTAAATCCTCTGTGCATAAAATTTAATTTCGTTTATATTTTGCCTCTTTCTATAGCTTTTACGCCCATTTTTGATAATTCAAACACGCCGTATATTAGACTTGAAAAACGGTCATCTTGGGTCAACCCTTTTTTCCAACGGGCATATATTTGTTGCCCAATGACGGCGTTTTTATACAAACCAAACACGTAATAGAAAACCATATCGCTTAAGTCTCGACCTGTTTTGTCAGCATAACGGTCAATCACTTGACGGCGGGTGAGGTTACCTTCGAGCCATGTGAGGTTCATCATTTTACTGAATTGCCCATCACTCATTTCTGACCACCAGGCTAAAGCTGCGCCCAAATCCATCAAAGGGTCGCCTATCGTGGACATCTCCCAATCTAATACGCCAATAACAGAAGTCAAGTTTTCATTCCAAACCACATTGTCATATTTATAATCGTTGTGTAGGAAAGTGGGCTTTTGCGGACGCGGGTAGTTTTTGCCAAGCCAATCCGCCACAATATCCATATTAATGACATCATCGGTTTGGGCTTTCTTATAGCGTTCTATCCAGCCTTCTACCTGTCGTTGTACATAGCCCTCAGGTTTGCCTAATGTCGCTAATTCCGTCTGTTCAATATCCAAATTGTGTAAATCAACTAAGTTATCCACCAGTCTTTTTGATAAATGACGCATGGTTTCAGTTGATAGACTTGCATTTTGAGCATCTTTAACGCGGAGTATGATGCCATTTAAGCGTTCCATTATATAAAATGGAGCACCCAAAAGGTCGCCAGTCGGTTCAATACTGAGGGGGGTAGGTACTTTATCGTAACCTGCATTTTTGAGAAGAGACAGGACGCGGTATTCGCGTACCATATCGTGTCCACCTTTTGCGCTTGCACCAAAAGGTGGGCGACGCAATACGTATTCCTTATTTTCTGTTTTAATCAAATAAGTGAGGTTAGAAAACCCACCTGAAAACTGTGCTATTTCTGCAATTGATTTGAAGCCACTAATATTTTTTTGCAAAAAATCGTTTAAAAGTGTTTCATCCAGCTTTTCACCTGAGCGTATGCGTGTAGCTTGATCTAATGTTGTCATTTAATATTTTTTTTAGTTTTAGTTAGAGACTATCAAAATAATGGTGGTGCGTCTAAGTTAAGCCGCGCCACCATTATTAAAAGATATTAGTTCGCGCCAGCATCTCTACCACCTAATAGATAATCTTGATAAGCTTTTAATTTTTCCCATTCTTGTTTGGCAGCCAATTCAGCTTGCGCAGACCATGTTGTAGGGTCGTGCATTTTGAATTGAGAGCCTGCGGCTTCTAATATTTCGCTGATTTGCTCAGATGGTGTTTTTGACAATTGCTCGAAAGTCAAAATACCAGCTTTTTTAAGCACATCTTCAATTTTAGGTCCGATGCCTTCTACAATTTTTAAATCATCTATTATCTCTGGTTCAGGTGCAATCGTACCCGTATAAACTAAGGCATTGGTTTCTAATTCAGCAATTTTTTCTTCATTTTGGCTATGCTTTTCCATTAGCGTACTATAAGCTTCGTTGCTTTCCTGATGGGAAATGACTAACTCATGGTACATACTTTCCCATTCCTTTGCCTTTTCGTCATATTGCTCTTTACTGGTTTTTAAAGAATCTAATTGTGATTTATACGCATCAATTTCGTTCAAAATATTGGTGTAGCGTTTCTGCCATAAGTTGCTACTAATCTTATGCGTTTCAGAGAGTTGGTGTTCCTTTTCGGCAGCTTCTGATTTTATTTTTTCCAAATCCTGACGTAGTTCTTGGTTTTGGGCTTCGAGTTGCTCTAAGCGCGTATTATCAATAGCTTCTGTTGGTGTACTATTTTCAGATGAATTTTTCTGCTGCAAAAGTTCGTCATAACGACCCCTCAGTATTTCGAGGTCATTTTCCAATTTGATGCGTGTAATTTCGAGTTGTGCTTTGGCATCTTGCATGAATATCATTTCTTGCTTCATATTTTCATCAACTACTTGAACAATTTGTGGGGCGGGTTCTTCCTTAGTCTTAGCCACAAGAGCTACATTTTCATTGTCTAATTGCGTGAACTCTGCGGTTAAATGACTATTTTTTTCAGTTAAGGCTTCTACCTCTTCGGCAAGTTGATGGTATTTTGCACTCATGTTGTGGTAAGATTGGTCTAATTCGCCGTTGAGTTTTTTTACTTCTTCCAGTTGCTGTTCATAAGCGTCGGTTTTTAATTCCAATTCAATAAAAGCTTGTCGCCATTCTTCTTTTGAGGCATAAACGGAAGCCATATGGTTACTTCTTTTCTCATGCTCTGCCAATAAGAGAGCATGCGTTTGTTCCAACTCAGCGTACCGACTATCTGTGTCACCTGATAGAGCGATGGGTGTAATAAGTGTCTTATTATAATCGGTAGTTATAGGGTTGGCTTTCAATGCTTCGTATTCTGTTAAAATAGTAGCATGTGAACTTTGCAAGGCTTCATATTGTGCTTCCAATTCAGCAATACGGTTTTCCCTTTCAGTCAAAGCTGATTGTGTTGAAGCTAAACTATTATTTAGCTTTGCTACATCTTCAGGCATATGCGCTTGGATATGACTACCTGCATTGTTTTCAACAGCGTTTAACTTGGTATTTACTTCTTCTAATTGAGAAGATATAACGCGATTTGTTGTTTCCAATACAGTATAGTTATTCTTCAAAGCATTTAACTTATCTTCTGATACAGATAAATTAGCCGAAGCGCGGGTATATTCATTTTGAAAATTTTCAAGACGAATACCCATCATTTCATTGTTATTTTTGAGATGAAGATTTTCGGATTCTTTGTCATCAACATGATTTTCCAATTCAGCAATACGCGAACGGCGCATGTACCAGCCAATTAAACCGCCAATCCAGGCTCCCCCGAGACCAACAATAATAGGTAAGAAATTACACCAAAAGTTGTTCATAGTCGTTGAAATTAATTTTTGTACGTTTAAAATTGTTTTAATGCTCTTGTTTCAACATAGTAGATTAACCTTGGTTAGGGGGAATATTTTAGTAGTTAGGTGTTATAATAGCCCCAGTTTGAGTTTGCCCTTATCCTAAAATCTGAACAACAACACGGCGATTTTGAAAACGCCCCTGTGCTGTGTCATTTGAAGATACTGGATTATTTTCCCCAGTACCAATTGTTGTGATTTGTTTAGCATCAATACCCCCACGAATAAGTTGGCTCATAATAAATTGAGCTCTTTCTTCACTTAACCGTTGATTATAATCTGTGCTACCAATACTGTCTGTGTGACCTGAAATATTGATAGCATGATTTGGGTTTTGTTGCAAATAGGCTTTTAATTCTGTCATTGTACCAACGTCAATAACGTACTTGCGATTGTATTTGAAATGAAATACAAACTCTTGTGAGGGCTTGACGTTGATTTTTAAAGGTGTCTCTTTGGTCATACCATCATGGGAGACTAAAAGAGAAGATGCGCCTACGACTGCTGATGTCGGTATTGATGCAGCATTGCATGGGCAGGTTAAATTGCGTAAGTAGGTGCTGCATAATACAAAAACGATAAGCGTCGCTGATAGCAACGTTATTGGATTTTTCATGATTTGATGTAAGACGTTTAGTTTGTTACTGCAATTAAAGAATTGGTAAACCCAAATATAAGGCTTTTCTTGTTTCGTCAATACTTTACCATTATATTTTTTTAAAAAAAACAAATATATTTTATTTATATTGTATTTACATACAAATAAAATTGCCGTTTATATTAAAAAATGCTCGTTTTGGTACCAAAACGAGCATTTTTATGTATTGACTTATCTTATAGGATTAAGCATTTTTTTCTAAAAATTTTTCTAAGGCGGTATTAAAAAGCTCAGGATGCTCTAACATAGGTGCGTGCCCACACTTATCAATCCAAACCAAATCTGAATTTTCGATAATATTGTGAAATTTTTCACCCACAAAAGGCGGTGTCACATTGTCTTGCTTGCCCCAAATAAGTAAAGTTGGAACCGTAATTTTTCCCAACTCACTTTCAAGGTTATGGCGTACTGCGGATTTAGAAGTCATTACAATCCGTAAGGCTTTGTTTCTATCATTGACTGTGTCGAATACAGTATGTATCAATTCATCTGTTGCAATATCTGGATTATAAAAAGTATCTTGTACTTTCTTTTTGATAAACTCAAAATCCCCTCGTTTGGGAAAGGTATTACCCATCGCGCTTTCGTACAAACCCGAACTACCCGTTATTGTCAATGAAGCCACTTTATTCTGATGCGCTAAAACGTACATCAAGGCGATATGACCACCCAACGAATTTCCCACCAAATGTACTTTATTATATCCTTTAAGAGTGATAAAATCTACAATATGGTCTAATATACCGTTTAAGCCAACGTGATGAATAGGCAAATCATAAATGGGCAATATAGGCATAACCACATGGTGCGTAGGAATAAAATGGTCTATAACGCCACCGAAGTTAGACAAATCACCCATTAGACCGTGCAACAGCACAATAGTTTCTGCGTTTGCGTTACCACCTTCGTAATATTTAAACTTGCCTTCTTCTTTAATCGGATAATTCATTAATATTATTTTTTATGTGTTTGGCAAAAATAGTACATTTTTACTAATCATTTACTAATCAAGTTGTACTTCTTGCCCCAATGTTGGAATATCAACATTGCTGAAGCCTGTGAGTTCTAAGGTTTCTTTAAATGTTTTTTGTAC
>JAYVKQ010000735.1:0-4280 GCA_043768285.1 Saprospiraceae bacterium
TAAAAATGAACGGCGATTATGTGATGCTTTAACAAGATTCATTTTCAATATTTTTAGATTGTTAAAGATATTTCAAGGGTAGAAGTTATGGAAAAAGCCTTTAAAACATAGTATTTCAAAGGTTTTTAATTATTTTTGCAAAAGATTTCTACCAAAGAAAACAATTTTTATTCAATCACAAATTCCTTCTCAACCACAACCCCACCCTTTTCAAACTCAACGGAATATTTCCCTTTTTGCACATAAAAATTGCCATCTTCCGCTTTTTTTAAAGTAATTTTCTTAGCGTCTTTATCTTTGATTTGTTCATTCAACCACGCCTGATAGGGAGGGGTCACTTTTTCATCTTGTAGCATATTGCTTTCGATATAATTGATACCCTTCGTCACATTAGCCGTAAATTGCTTGACTATAATATCTTTTCCTGCCTTAATAGTCACTTTCACCGCACCACCCGTTTTGGCATATACTGGAAAATCGGCTTTGATAGGATTTTTATCGCTCCACCTATCGCCTTTGCGTCCCCAACCTAAGTTCCGTGCTTTATCAATATCAAAAGCCAACAGTTCTTTATTAAGGTTTTCTGTTGTCAATTGTTGCAAATGCGCAACATTGGCAATTAAAATAGACCGCCCGTGCGTACCCACTACCAATTCTTTATCTCTTGGATGCACGACCAAATCGTGTACAGGCGTATAAGGCAAATCCTTATCCATGAGCATAAATGACTTGCCTTTATCCAAAGACACATATAAAGCGTGGTCAGTACCTACATAGAGGATATTCGGATTTTTAGGGTCTTCTTTCACCACATTTATGGGTTCATTCGGCAGTTCTAAACCGATGCGTTCCCAAGTACTGCCATAGTTTTTTGACATATATAAATAGGGTGTAAAATCGTCCCAACGGTAGCCGTTCAAAGAAGCATATACAGTTGCTTTATCGTGCGCACTCGCCTGTATGCGCGAGACCCACATATCCTTAGCCACCGCATCCGTAATTTTAGTCCACACATCGCCACCATCTCGCGTAACGTGCATATTGCCATCGTCCGTACCGACATATATCAACCCAAATTTCAAGGGTGACTCATGGATAGCGGTTAAAGTCGCAAATGGCACATTGCCCTTTTTCGCGCCATTTGTCAAATCGCCGCTTATTGCCTCCCAATTATCGCCTTTATCCAAAGAGCGGTAGAGTTTATTGCTGCCAAAATAGAGTACATCTTGATTGTGGGTACTCAAATAAATGGGCGATTGCCAATTGAAACGCAAGGGTTTTTCGCCCAAATCATGGCGCGGGGTAATACTTTTAGGTCTGCCAGCCGCACGGTTTTTTGTATTCGTCCGATAATAAAAACCAAACTGCGAACCCGTATAAACAGTCGCATTATCACGGGTATCTACCATCGTTTGCATACCATCACCACCACCCAGGGCTTTGAAAGGGCTTTCGCCCGTGTCTTCCCAATCGCGCGTGTACTTACTTGAACTTGGTCCATACCATACGCCATTATCTTGCAAACCACCATAGACATTATACGGTTCTGCCATATCCACATTGATATGGTAAAATTGACCCACCGATGGCGAATTGAGCTTATTCCACGTTTTGCCATCGTCATAACTCATATTCAAACCACCATCATTGCCGTTTATCAAATGCCCTTTGCGGTTCGGATTAACCCATAGCGAATGATGATCCCAATGCACATTTTCGCGGTTGATGCTTTGCCACGTTGCGCCACCATCGTCCGATTTCAAAATGCGCGTACCGAGTATATATAATTTGTTCAAATCAGTTGGATTAACGCGCACTTGCGAAAATACATAACCATAAGTGAAAAATAATTGGTCAATATTGTCCTTATGCGTCCGTTTCCACGACGTGCCACCATCATCAGTGCGCCAAATTTCAGCACCGACTATATCATTATTTGAAAAACCATCATCACCTGCATCAAGGTAATCATACAGCGTTTGAGGCGTAATTTTATCCGATTTTATCTTCGAAATAATATCATCAGCCTTATATTTTTCTGGAAAACGATTGCTTCTAAGGAAATCTGCAACTGCCGTTTTAGGCAATTTCAAAAATGCCTCTTTATTCATCATTTTCACTTTATCCTTCGTGAGTTCAGATTCATCTTCCTTTTTTTCAGAAGGCACAGGCGTTTGATTGTCAATGATTGCCCACACTTTGCCTTTGGCAGCACATAAGCCGATGCGCCCTATATATTCACCAGAAGGCAAGCCGTTGGCTTTAGTGGAAATATTGACCCACGTATTGCCACCGTCCGTACTTTTATAAATGCCAGAGCCTTTGCCACTCGGTTCAAAAGTCCATGCACGGCGGAATTTAGTCCATGTGGCAGCATATACCGTATTGGGATTATCTTCATCAACGACTAAATCCACGCCGCCTGTGTTTTCATCTACAAAAAGGGTTTGTTTCCATGTTTTGCCGCCATCAGCCGTTTTATACACGCCGCGTTCTTTGTTTGGTGAATATAAATGCCCCAAAGCCGCTACCCAACACACATCAGGATTGGTCGGGTGCGCCACTACGCGCGATATATGGTGTGTCTCCTCCAAGCCCAGATGTTGCCATGATTTGCCGCCATCCATACTTTTATACATACCCACGCCCGAATACGATGAGCGACTACTGATGCTCTCGCCCGTACCGACCCAAATGATATTTTTATCCCAATTGACCGCAATATCGCCAATAGTCATCACGGCTTCTTTATCGAAAATGGGTGTAAAGTCAATACCATTGCTTTCCGTTTTCCACAAGCCGCCAGATGCGTAGGCAGCATAAAATACTGAGGGGTCCTTCGGATTGATGTCAATATCCGCAATTCGACCACTCGGCACCCAAGGACCAATATTGCGAAACGGGATATTGCGCACCAGCGATTGCTCGCCTAATTTTTGCCGTTGCACCGCACTTTTCATGCGCTCGGCAGCCGACATAGCGGGCGGTTGCGATTGAGATATGCCTTGTACCGTTATAAATGCACAGAGTAGTAATGTGAAAATTCTCATTTAGAGTTGATTTTATGTGAATAAGGAAACCCAAATGTAGAAAAAAAGGCGAGATTGCAAAGGATTTATTGCTGAATGGCGATATTTTTTGCTAAAAATTTTGATTTAAAAACTTCGTAAAAATACTGAGGGGGTAAGCGAGCATATAGTATCTCGTTTACCCCCTCAGTATTTTTGCAAATTTTAGCACCGCTACACTTTTCCACACCTAAATATGGGCTTATCTCACACTTTTCTACACATAAATATGAGCATATCTTACACTTTTCCACAGATACTTTACTGCACTTGCCTCCTACTCTCCACAAAAGTAGCCCAATCGCCAGCAGTCCGAGCATTGGCAGATTGTGCAAAATTGGCACTTTCCGTAGGCGAAACACCATATAATTCACTAATTTTTGAATAAAAAGACATCGCAGTTTGTGCATCTTTCAAAACAGATAAGGCATCAGCCGAGCCGCCTAATGCTTCTTTAACGGTGCGATATGTTGCGTAAGATTTTTTGGCTAAACCCAACCAATTTTGATTGGCTGGACCATATTGTTGGCGCATATTGTCATAAAAATGGGCTTCATCGTCCGTCAATCCCCAGCCTTTTTCTTGGTTGGCGGTGCGAATATCCGTGAATATAGGTCCTTCAAATTCGGCAGCTATTTCTTGCAAAGTGGCATCTACCATCGGTTGTGGTTTTTCAGGACGGCGTTCTGGCATTTTACGGTTCTGATATTCCGCCGATTTGGTATCTATCCACCCCGAAGATTGTGTTTTATTCACCGATTTGAATATACCTGTCGCTTGCAACACTATCATCAAACTGGCAATACCCAATATGCCCCAAAACCAATAACGGGGTTTTGCTGGTTGTGGTGGTTCAGGGTTGTAGTTTTGCGTTACACGTTTCATATTAATCGCGTTGGTTTTATTGCTGATTGTTCTATTGAAAACGAATTTATTAAAAAGGTAAGTTTATGTACAGTACCTTTTTGAGACGAAAATGTGCAACAAAGATACATTTTTTTAAACGAATGGACAATGTGAACATTGACGAGTTACCCTATTGTGCATTATAAATCGTCCATTCGCTTTAGCCTTTAATTTTTCCAAAAGTCAATGTCTAAATCCTTTTATCTAATTATCTGACATTACGCAGTTAAAAAATTAGGTAAATCGATATTTTTTTCTAAGCAAAGTTCTTTGAGTTTGGTAATTTCAGCCCAAGCGGATTTGAGT
>JAYVKQ010000736.1:0-8746 GCA_043768285.1 Saprospiraceae bacterium
AAAAGTTAGCGTGGTGGGTTCTGCATTAGGTTCGATGAATACTATTGGCATTGTGGCTATTCGGAAAGGTTTAAATCCGCCTTTGATTACAAAAATGCTGGCTATTTCTATACCTTTATCGCTGATACTTGTACCTATCGTCTATTATTTTTTAGAACATTATAAATAAGTCAAACAGAAGCCATCTTAAATTTTGCAATAATTATAATACGAGGCTCATTCCCGATAGATACGAGCGTTGATTAAGAATATTTTTTCGCGCAAAACTTTCCAAAAGTTCGAAACTTTTGGAAAGTTGTTATTCCTAATCAACGCTCGTGTATAAAGGGAATGAACTATTTTATTAATTTAGGTGTGAAATTCGAGAGTTCTGATGTTTTGCTCCCTTTTTTTATATGAAAAAACTATTAACCAACCTCACTTTTTGGGTTTTGACCGCCATCACTGCGGGTATTTTATTGGGTCATTTCAGACCCGATATTGCCTTAATGCCCGTTTTAGACAATGAATGGAAAACCAATTTTTTGGGACAAGAACTAAAAGTGGGTAAAACATTCAGCGAATTTCTCGGTGGTTCGTTTATTTCTGTTGTCAAACTTTTCATCAATCCTATTATCTTTTTGACGATTACTTTGGGTATCGTTTCGATGGGCGATTTGAAAAAAGTGGGCAAATTGGGTGCAAAATCCCTACTTTATTTTGAAGTAGTCACCACCGTAGCCTTAATTATCGGTATCGTAGTAGCCAACGTCATTCGCCCGGGTGACGGTGTTTCTACTGAGGGGGTGTCGGGTGATATATCAAAATACACCAAAAGCGCGGCAGAGTTCAGTTGGTTGAAATTTTTGCAAGACAATTCGACGCTACAGGTCTTGATATTAGCCATAATCATCGGCATCGTTTTATCAAATTACAGTGGTCGTCAAGCTGTCGTTGATGTGTTTAGCAAACTATCGAAATGGGTTTTCAAAGGCTTGCACCGTGTTATGCTATTTGCACCCATCGGCGCATTTGGCGGTATGGCTTTTACAATTGGCAAATATGGCTTAAAAACCCTTTTGCCCTTGATGAAATTGATGGTGACGGTATATACCACCATGGCGTTGTTCATATTCGTTGTGTTGTGGGCAATATTGAGGCATTATAAAGTGCATTTATGGTCTTTTTTAAAATACATCCGAGAGGAGTTGTTGATAGTGTTAGGTACATCCAGTTCGGAAGCGGCTTTACCCAATTTGATGGAGAAACTTGAAAGAATGGGTTGTTCAAAATCGGTTGTCGGATTGGTCGTGCCTACGGGTTATTCTTTTAATTTAGATGGTACAACCATTTACCTCTCCATGGCAGTCATTTTTTTAGCACAAGTTTTTAACGTGCATCTTGATTTGACCCAAATGCTGACCATTATCGGGATTTTGATGGTGACATCGAAAGGTGCTGCGGGCGTAACGGGCAGTGGTTTCATCGTTTTAGCCTCTACCTTAACGACGGTGAAAGTAATACCTATCGAAGGTTTGGCGTTGCTTTTGGGTGTGGATAGGTTTATGTCGGAAGCGCGTGCGATTACAAATTTTATTGGCAATGGTGTAGCTACCATATGGTTAGCGAATAATGAAGGCGAATTTGACCGTAAAAAGATGAACTATGCTTTTGGGCATATTGAGGAGAGTGAAGATATTTTGAAAGATAATTTGGGCTGATTGTTTCAAAACCCGTAACATTTATTGTTACGGGTTTTTACCTATTCAAAAATAAGAAGCCAAACCAATATGCGCTAATAACACCCATAGAACGGTAATCATCAAAATCGCAAAAGCTGATTGAAAAAGCCCTAATGATCAACTTTGGTCGTTTATTTTTACGTCATCCCTTAAATGCACAAAAAATGAAAAACATTCTTTTCTACCTTTTCATGCTCTTATTTGTTTTACCCCCCTCAGTATCAGATGCTCAGAGCAAGATAAAAAAGACCCGAACTATCGTAACTACCGATGGTGAATTGGACGATGTGGATTCGTTTATTCGTATGCTTTTGTATGCCAACGAATACAATGTTGAAGGCTTGATTATCAGCTCTTCGCAATGGCATTACAAAGGCGATGGCAAAGGCACTAAGTTTACTTCCGAAATGGATATGACTAAACGCATATATGGCGAAAGAACCGAATTGCGCTGGCCCGGCGAGCAATGGATATATGATTTGGTTGATGCCTATTCAAAAGTGTATCCTAATTTGAAGAAACATGCTCCCGATTATCCGACAGGTGCGTACCTAAGAAGCCTTATCCGCATTGGCAATATCGAATTTGAAGGTGAAATGCAGAAAAATACTGAGGGGTCTGATTTTATTAAAAAGAAGTTGCTTGATGAGACGACAGAACCCATTTATCTTCAAGTGTGGGGTGGCACGAATACCATTGCCCGCGCCTTGAAATCCATTGAAGAAGAATATAGCAATAAGCCCAATTGGAAAGCGATTTATCAAAAAGTGAGTAGAAAAGCGATTATTTATGCTATTCTTGACCAAGACGCGACGTATAAAAAGTACATTTCTGTAAAATGGCCCGAGGTCAAGATTTTTTATAATTCAAATCAATTTTGGTCTTTTGCCTACTTTTGGAAAAGGGCTGTGCCCCAGCAATTGCACTACCTTTTGGAAGGAAAATTTATGACCAATATCATCCATAATAAGGGGGATTTGACCAAAATGTATTACAGCTATGGCGATGGCAACCCGCCAAAAGGTGAGATTGACGACATTTACAGCAGTATGGAAAAGGCTAAGAAAAACCAGTGGGGCAGTTTTACACAATACGATTTTATTTCGGAAGGCGATTCTCCCGCGTTTTTACACTTAGTAGATGTGGGTTTGGGCAATTTGAAAGCCCCTCAATATGGTGGCTGGGGTGGACGTTTGGTGCAGTCCAAAACACAACCGAGCCGTTGGGAAGATGGTACCGAAACAGCTGAATTTAATCCCTATACCCAAAAACAAAGAGACTCGGCTTATGCGCAAGTGCGTTGGATGGAAGCCATTCAAAAAGACTTTGCAGTAAGAGCCGATTGGTGTGTTAAAGAATATAAAAATGCCAACCATGCCCCTTCAGTAAAATTGCTTCATGCCAATAATTTAACGGCAAAATCCAATCAAAATGTGCTTTTAAAAGGGAAAGCCACCGACCCCGATGGCGATAAATTGACGTATAAATGGTGGCAATATTACGAAGTTGGCACTTATAAAGGTAATATAGATATTGATAATGATGATACAGCCAATCCTTCTTTTAAAATGCCCAACGATATTGAAAAAGGAGAAACCATTCATGTCATTTTGGAAGTATCAGATACAAGAGAATTTAATTTAACACGCTATCAAAGGGTGATAATAACAGCAGAATAGTTCTACTTTAGCACTCTAAAAAACTTCCATGCTTGGCAGTACGGGGGTGCTGTTTTTGATTTTATTTTTAATCATTAGCGTACCAAAGTAGAAATAGGTATTTAGACGTATTAAGACAGTTCATATTTATTGAAAATGGAATCAGAAAACACCGTTCATTTTAATTCGGTCATTGGTGACGAGACTTGGGGGCATTGTTTGGCAGTGCCATCTATCTATGCCGAAACGTTCAAAACTGAAAATGGCTCTCGACGCGTTATTTGTGTTCTCAATGATTCCATGACGGTGCATGCTGCAATAATGCCACACGGCAAAGGGTGGGTCATTAGTATGAATAAAATGAATTTGAAGAAGTTAGGCTTAAAGGTTGGTTCGCCTATTCAAGTCAATATGCGCCCAGACACCAGCGAATTTGGCTTGCCGATGCCTGAAGAATTTAGAGAAGTTTTAGAACAGGACACTGTGGCAAAAGGATATTTTGATACTTTGACTGCGGGTAAAAAGCGGTCACTCATTCATATAGTTACGGGCGTAAAAAATGTAGATAAACGTATCGAACGCGCCTTAATGATTGTTGAACGATTGAAAGATAGTAAAGGAATCATTAAAACGAATGAATTGTGGGGCGGGTAATTGGGATATAAAATTTCGTAAGTCTGTGTTCATTGTGTTCAAAATACTGAGGGGACCCTTTTATAACTCTTCTTTATCCCAATCCGCCACGCCTTTGGTTTTGCTTGAAAAAACAACACCGATGCCCGTGATAGGTTTGTTGAAATGGCGCAAATGGGCGGCATAATCGCGGTCTTTGATACATTGGATGGCATTTTTTGCCGTTTCATTCAACTTAAATTCAAACAGAAAGATGCGTTCCGATGTTATCAAAACGGTATCTATACGTCCGATATGCGTGTGCATTTCACTTCTTGGGTCACTGCCAATCATCGTGAAAATCAAATGAACGATGGCATGAAAAAACTTTTCTTCGTTGTTAACATAGTTTTGGTCGGGAACTGATTTTATCAAGTCGTTGATAATTTTAATCATTTCCGCAAGGTTGTTGTGTTCCAAAGCGCGTTGAATATTAGCCGCATAAGGAGCCGTGACGGGTGTCTGCGTGAATTCACTCAATAAAAATTGCCCAAAAGCTTTTCTTACTTCTTGATTCGGATAGTTAAGGATAAAAGTGCCTTGATTTGTTCTTTCTTTGATGGTTAAATAACCCGTTTGCAATAAGATAGAATTCACATCTAAGGCATCAAATTCTTCCAATCTGAAAGACTCTAAAATGGTATCATTAACCTCCGTTTCTTCCAATTTATAGTTAAACCGTTTTCGTAGAAGGCGAACTAAAAAAGTGGGTGTACCTGATTCAAACCAATAATTACTATATGTTTTTTGTTTGAAAAATTTTAGGACAGAAAAAGGATTATAGACAAACGTCTGACCGTCCCAACTATAACCATTGTACCACGTTTTTATTTTTTCAAGCGTATCGGGCGGTAAAATGCGCAAATAAGCTGCAAAATTATATTCTAATTCTGCTTGTGTATAACCACAAAGGGCAGCATAATGAGGGTCAAGGGTTAAGTCAGTTAAATGATTTAACTCAGAAAAAATGGATACTTTGGAGAATTTAGAAACGCCCGTAATCAATAAAAAACGAATGTCTTTTGAGGCATTTTTGAGAATTCCAAAAAACTGTTTCAAAATATCACGTTGTTCATTCGCCTTCACTAAGTTATAAGGGTCAATATAATAGATAGCATCGTCTTTACGAACACCCGCAAAATATTGACGACCAACTGGTAAATTTCGTAATTTTTCCATTACAATTACATTTTGGCGCAAAATAGCCTTTTTCTCAAAATATACACGTACACGTTTCGGGCGATTTTCAATTTTCTACTAATTTTATTCTTTTAAATCTAAAAATAAAGAGAGAGAATGATGAAAAATACCATTTTTTTAAATCTAAATGGCGTTCTGCAACATGGCGGACGGCAAGAGAGATTTAAGATTGATTGAATTGAAGTACAAGAAAAATTAACCCAAACACTCAAAGAAAACTATAAAAGCATTGACCATTTTGCGTTGTGAGTTATGCTACCCCTCAGTATTTTGTCCACAAATATGAGTGTATAAAAAAAACGAACAAGTCGGTTGGGCTTGTTCGTTTTTTGTTGCTTTATACTGAGGGGGTGCAGTATTTTGACAAATAAAAAAGGGGAAAATCGTGGGTAAAAGTGCAATGCCTGCCCCGAAAGCCTTCGGGGTGACGCTGCGCTTAATCCCGATGGTATCGAGACACTAACAACGTTTTTACTTTGGGAGACTTGGGCGCAACGGATTGATGCCGAATTAGTTTGTGTACTTTTATTTCATTTTGTCACAATTTTACATTATATTTGTGACAAAATTTTTATCAATGTTATCCATTCAAAAAGTAGTAGCGCAAAAAATTGAAAGTAGTAAAAAAGGCAGTATCATTTTTCCTGCCGATTTTGCCGATTTAGGTCAAGATATGGCTATTCGTCAAGGGTTGGTGCGCTTGGTGAAAGCCCATAAATTGATACGGTTGGCACAAGGCATCTATTTAAATCCTGATGTAGATGCTGAAATTGGTGTTATTTACCCTTCAATTGACACTATCGCTAAGGCTATCGCCCATAGAGATAAAGCTCGTATTGTACCATCAGGGGCTTATGCCTTGAACCGCTTAGGCTTTTCCACCCAAGTACCTTTGAAAACGGTATATATGACCGATGGTGCACCTCGTAAACTTAAAATTGGGAATACAACTATTGATTTTCAGAAGACGAATACTAAAGTATTGGATATTAAAAGCGACCTATTGGTATTGCTTGTCGTGGCTTTACAATCTTTGGGAAAAGAAAATATTACCCTAACTGTGAAAACTAAAATAGCGGATATACTTGTAAAAGATAAAAACAACGACATTTTAAATGAGCTGCACAAAGCCCCAACTTGGATAGCGCAATTAATTAAAAACCTATCAAGGAAAAATCTAAACATACATGGAATGGCTCAAACTGCCCTATGAGAGAAAAAAAATCATTATCAATCAAGTAGCTTTTAAACTTGGCATACCAAATTATGCTATTGAAAAAGATTGGTGGGTGACTCTTGCCCTTCGAGCTATTTTTACATTACCCATCGGTAAACACTTGGTTTTCAAAGGAGGTACTTCTTTGAGTAAGGGTTGGCAATTGATTGAGCGTTTTTCTGAAGATATTGATTTAGTCCTTGACCGTTCATTTCTTGGATTTGAAGGTGAACTAAGCAACAATCAAATTGATAAATTGCGTAAAAAATCCTGTGCTTATATTTCGTCTCACTTAAAAGATGCTTTACAGCAACAATTAGAAATGATGGGTTTAGCGCCTAAAGATTTTACGCTGCAAGCACAAGAAATAACGCAAACTGATACTGACCCTCAAACTTTGGTGCTGCATTACAATCCTCTTTTTAAGGAAGATAATGTGTATATAAAACCAAATGTTTCGATAGAAATAGGTGTAAGGTCGCAAACAGAACCTGCTGAGAACCGTCTATTACAATCCTTTATTGGACAAAACTTTAGCCAATTAAGTTTTGCTGATAAACCTTTTGATGTACTTTGTATAAATCCACAACGGACTTTTTTAGAAAAAATATTTCTCTTGCACGAAGAATTTTTAAAACCCATTGACAAAATCAAGTCTTATCGAATGTCAAGGCATATATATGATATTCATTCGATAATGGATACAGCGTTTGGATTGAAGGCGATAAAAAATATTGATTTATTCCAAACCATTGTTGCCCACCGTCAAAGATATACACCCATACGAGGTATTGATTACGCTTTCCACACGCCTAAAACGCTTCAAATTATTCCACCTCTACCCGTGTTATCCACTTGGAAACAAGATTATAAAGAAATGACTAATGATATGATTCACGGTGAAGTTCCTTCATTTGATATTCTATTAAACCGTATGGAAGAATTAATAAAACGGTTTTCAGAAGTGTAAATAGCCTTTGGATAAAGATAAAATAATCCAAACCCTCCACAATGCGCTTGGGGCTATTTATCGGGAGGCGTTGTTGATGCCGAATTAGTTTGTTGGTTTATGATACTATTGTAACACCCCCTCAGTATTTTTGAATGGTTTGGCTTTTGTGCTTCGGGACAACAAATAGTCAGTCAGCACTACAGCTAAAGAGGGACGACAACATTTGCGAACACTTGAACGAACGAGAGGTACAGGGAGCACTTAACCAAACAGGGGACGACCAAGTATTCGTATTTAGTCATTTCTTAATCGAAAGCCGATTATAATTAAAAATAATATTACGCTAAGCAATTTTCTTATAATACCATTAGGAAAAATTGTAAACAAGCCCCAAAAAATGAGAGCAATGAACCCTAAAAGTAAAATTCCATTCATAAAATTATAGATCCGCTCATTATATCCTCCTTTAGTTAGTTTTCTGAAAAAATCGTATAAAGCTATTAATGAACCAACAGCCGTAAAAGCTAATAATAAAATAGAGAAAATATTAGAAAAGCCCACATACTTTTCCACTATTACAATAAGTTTGATAAATCCCCAAATAAATAACCAGATTAGAGTGATTAACATTAGGATACTATTACAATGCCGATAAGAATTCATAAGTTAAATTATTTAATTTTCAAGTCTTCTGCTACTCATAATGTCGCTGCTGTAAATCACCACTCCGTTCAAGATTACCGAAACAGATTTGTGGGCGCAAGAAATCTTAAAGTAACAGGATGTATTAATAGTTTTCACTATTACTTCATTACATATGGCAGAATGATTCCAATAATTGAAAGTCCAATAGTTACATACAAAAGGATTCTCAATGTATTTATTTCTTTTTCTTGCTTATCTAATCTACGTGGAAAATCAATTTTGCCAATAGTATTTATAAGTTTGTCCGTTGCCTCAATTAAATCCTTATGAGGTTGCAAAATACTTTGAACGTCATTACTTACATTTTCCAAGTGATTTCCGAAAGCTGTTTGTAACGTGTTTGATGCTTCAACTGCTTTTTGTGCTGCTGATTTGGCTTGATTGATATGCTCAACAGCCATTTGTAATTTTGAAACTTCGCCATTGATGGCTTTTAGGTTTGTATCAAGTTCTTTAAACATATTGCTCTAAGAATTTAAAATTAAGAATTTGGATTTGAGATAAAGCGTGTTTGGATAACACAACTTCGATATTTGATTGATGTAAGGCTAATGACTTTTGACTTTTTTTAGTAATGTAATCCGTTACTTTGATAAGAATTTCATCAAACTGTTCAAACGAA
>JAYVKQ010000737.1:0-3237 GCA_043768285.1 Saprospiraceae bacterium
TCTCAAAGTGAGTTAATCAACAACGATTTTGATAAAATTAAGCAAGTAGCGGCTATTTCTGCCAACAACGATGACGAAATCGGTTCTTTGATTGCTGATGCTATGAAGCGCGTATCTACGGATGGCGTTATCACGGTTGAAGAAGCTAAAGGGACGGATACTTACGTTGAGGAAGTAATCGGTATGCAGTTCGATAGAGGCTATTTGTCGCCTTACTTCATCACTAATGCTGACACAATGGTGGCTGAATATGAGAACCCACTCATTTTGATATATGACAAAAAAATCAGCAATATGCAAGAAATGTTGCCGATTTTGGAGAAAGCATTGGGTACTGGTCGTCCGTTGTTGATTATTGCAGAAGATGTGGATAGTCAAGCATTGGGCGTATTGGTTGTCAATCGTTTGCGTGCAGGTTTGAAGGTAGTTGCTGTAAAAGCACCTGGCTTCGGTGACCGTCGTAAAGCGATGTTGGAAGATATTGCTATCCTAACGGGTGGTACGGTTATCAGCGAAGAGCAAGGTTACAAATTAGAGAATACTGGTTTGGAACACTTAGGCGTTTGCGAAAAAATCGTGGTGGACAAAGACAACACTACCGTTATCAACGGTAAAGGTGTGGATGCGGACATCAAAGCACGTATCAACCAAATCAAAGGTCAAATCGAAACAACAACAAGCGATTATGACCGTGAGAAATTGCAAGAGCGTTTGGCTAAATTGGCAGGCGGTGTAGCTGTTCTATACGTAGGTGCTTCGACAGAAGTAGAGATGAAAGAGAAAAAAGACCGCGTAGATGACGCATTGCACGCAACCCGTGCAGCGATTGAAGAAGGTATCGTAGCGGGTGGTGGTGTTGCATTGATACGCACGATTACTTCGATTGACAACTTCAAAGGCGTAAATGCGGACGAAACAACAGGTGTTGATATTGTTCGTAGAGCTTTGGAAGCCCCTTTACGTATTATCGCTGAAAATTCAGGTGTTGAAGGTAGTGTAGTAGCGATGCGCGTGAAAAACGGCAAAGGCTCTTACGGCTACAATGCACGTACCAACAAGTACGAAGACCTAAAAGCTGCGGGCGTAATTGACCCAACTAAGGTAACGCGCGTAGCGCTTGAAAATGCAGCATCAATCGCTGGTATGGTATTGATTACAGAATGTGTGGTCAGTGACAAACCTGAGAAAGAAGCGGCTCATTCACATGGTCCATCGGGCATGGGCGGCGGTGGTATGGGTGGCATGATGTAATCCATTGATTTTGAGATTATTGCGCATAAAATAAGGCTGTTCGAGAATGCTCTCGGACAGCCTTTATTTATTATTGATAGATATTGAATAGTTTTACTTTTTAGCAATATACGTTTCAACTATATTCAACAACAAACCAGTTGCTTTGCTGATGTCTTCACGCTTTTTCTTCTTCTTAAACAATTGTAACCCTAACGCATAAGCCTCTTTAGTTTTCTTTACAAACTCTAATGAAGTACCCGTGAAGTCAGCAATAGTTTCTTCATCTTCGATACCTTTGTTAATCAACCTGATGACAAAAGATTGTTCTGCATATAGATTTAATTCCGATTGAGCTTCGAGCTTACCTTCCAGTTTACCTTCCAGTTTACCTTGTTTGTAGCGAACATCTCTGCGAATATCATACGTGATTGGCATGGTTTCCATAATTTTAGTTAATAACGGTTGCAAGTTACGCAAATCTGAGATAACTTCCAACTGCACAAGATGCTTTTCTAATTTTAAACCGCCGTGGTCTAATTCTTTTAAGCGTGTAATTATTCTGGGGATAATCGTCTCAGGGGATTCATCTTTAAAATCGCACAATATAGATAGTATAACTTCTGCGGGTTCGGTTGACGTTATAAATAAGTCATAAGGCACTTCGTGCATATTTATAATATCGAACTTATATTTGAGGTTGGGATGGTTTAATTGCGCTATCATTTTGGTCAGTTTCTTTTTCCTGCCAATGTACACCACAACTTGACGAATGGGCAAATGATAGATTGACCATAGTAAGCTGTAATAAATCAAATTACGATCAAGTATGATAAATTGGTCTTTGCCATGTACCTCGCCATGAAAGATATAATTTTTGTCTTTATCCTCATGGCATATTTTACGCAACCAATCTGGTTGTCGTTCAATCGTCTTTTGAAGCGTTGCGGTTACGGGTTCAGTATGCTCAAAGTCACTGATGCCTAAAACTTTAGTAGCAATAGCTTTTATTAATACTTCGGATTCCTCTTTGAAAATTTTGTCAAATATGTTTGCCATTTTGTATTGTCATAGTTGGTTATGAAATACAAATGTATGATACTGTACTTTAAAATGGTAGCATAGTTACAAATATTTATTTATTAAATAATTGATTATCAAATATTTGTGAAGATATTTATAGAAAAATACTGAGGGGTATGCTATAAACGAAGAAAGGGAAACTAAGCAGTTTCCCTTTCTTCGTTTATTATTTGCATATAATTTTAGTGCGCAGCACTAAAATTTGGCATCGTCGGCAAATACATATCACCCATCAAAATATTACGCGCAATCACGACTTTTTGGATTTCGGACGTGCCTTCGTATATCTGCGTGATTTTGGCATCGCGCATCAGTCGTTCAACGTGATATTCTTTTACAAAACCATAACCGCCGTGCACTTGCACCGCCTCAACGGTATGGCGCATCGCAATATCAGATGCATATAGTTTTGCCATAGCTGCGGCTGTATCGTAATTCATATGTTGGTCTTTCATCCATGCGGCGCGATAGACCATGAGTTTGGCGGCTTCGATTTCAGTTGCCATATCTGCCAATTTGAAGGCAATGGCTTGATGTTGCGATATGGGTTTGCCGAAGGCTTCGCGCTCTTTTGAATACGCCAATGCCAATTCATATCCGCCACCCGCAATACCCAACGCCTGCGAAGCTATACCAATGCGCCCACCCGATAATACTTTCATCGCAAATTTAAACCCGAAGCCATCTGCCCCAATGCGGTTTTCTTTTGGCACTATCACATCGTTATACATTATAGTATGCGTATCGCTTGACCGAATACCCAATTTATCTTCTTTTGCACCAATCACCACACCTTTTGTATCCGTTTCAACGATTAAAGCGTTGATACCACGATGCCCCAACTCCCGATTCGTTTGTGCTATAACGAGATGTACTTTCGATGTGCCGCCGTTTGTTATCCAGTTTTTAGTCCCATTCAGGATA
>JAYVKQ010000738.1:0-3412 GCA_043768285.1 Saprospiraceae bacterium
GTGAATGGAAAGTGGCAGAATTGGGGACAGTAGGTAGTGTAAAAATACAAATACCTGATAATTCAAGTGCTTTACCATCAAAATTACCTGCCGAGGTGACAACGGTTTATCTTTTAATGGATGCCGATGGTGATTTTTCAAGTGGAGCAACTGAAACTGCTATGACTTTGAACGGGACAAATTGGGAGGTCAATAATAATTTTTCAAATGGTCAATTTTTCACTTTTGCTACTGTTTTGCCGTCAAGCCCTGGCTGCGTGGCGGGTACTACACTTTGGTTGAAAGCCAATGATGTGGCTGCACCTATTGCGGGTGGAACTTTAACCAGTTGGACGGATAAAACTTCAACCAATACTTTTACAACAAGTGGAACAGCACCAACTGTTGTTGCCAATGGTTTCAATTTTAACCCTATCGTGCGTTTTGGTGGTGCGGGGAAATTGGTGGGTAATACGGCTATTGATATGAATGAGGGGTATGCAGTTGTAAGTTATAATGGAGCAACAAATATTGAAAGGGGGTCGGTTGTCAGCCCTACTACGAGTACAGCAGCGGGCGCATCACGCTATATGTTTCGTTCTGCTTCTGATATTAATTTTTACACTGGTATTATGTCAGCGGCAACTAACCCCTCATTATATTTGAGTATGCCCTCGCCAAATAATGGCGAAATTGCTTTATACAGTGCCAATTCGAGTAATATTTACAGAAAAAATGGTCTTGCAGCAGGCTCTGGCACTACTTCAAATGGTATGAATGGCATCCCACAAATAGGTGACCGTTCGACAAATGATAGTAAATTGAATGGCGATTTAGCAGAAGTTATTTTATATGGTTCTACTATTTCAGCTACCGAAAGAGATAGAATTGAAACGTATTTAGCTGTAAAATATGGTATTACATTGGGGCATAATTATGTGAATACAACTGGTACAACGATTTATACAGCAAATGGGGGAGGGGCAACAGATTTTGATGCCAATGTGTTTGGCATTGGGCGAGAAGATTGTCAAGTTTTTCATCAAAAACAATCGAAATCGGTCAATACAAATGGCATTGTAACCGTTGGTTTGGGTACAATTGCTGCTTCAAATGCTACCAATATCAATAATTTAACAGATAATACTTATTTGATAATAGGCGATAATAATGTGGCTGCGGGTGCAACCGCTATAAGTGTGGCAACTGCAAGTGCCTGCACGCCACCCGTAGGCATGGACGCTATTTTTGACCGTGTTTGGAAAGCCGAAGAAACGGGGGCTGTGGGTAGTACCCAAATAAGCGTTCCGACTGCGAGTTTGACGGGCTTGGGTTCTGTCAATCCTATTTATTTAGTGGTGGCAGATGATGCAGCTTTGACGACCAACGTGCAGTTTATTTCAATGGCAATTAATGGGGCAAATCAGCAAATTAACTATGACTTTAATGGGGTAAAATATTTCACTTTTGCGGGTAGTTTGGCTTCCGAAATGTATTGTTCGGGCAGTCATTATGTCCGTTGGGCGACACAAGGTTGGACGGCTGGAACTCTGACTAAAACAGTCAATTTAACAGGTGGTTTGACCATGACAACAACGGTTGCCGACCCACAAAACATTTTACGGGCGGGTTATCCGCGCTTGTATCAAGGTTTGCCAATGGCTTATATTAGTTCAAATAGTGCTACAAAAGCGATTACTTGGACATCGCAATTTAATCAAACTATTGCGAGTTGCAATTTTAGTGTGTATGATATTGATAAAGTCCAGACTTTATTTGAATATGTGGATGTTAAAGGCTACAAAGGGGCAACGGAGGTAAATCCTGTTTTGACTAAATCTCCTATCAGTTATGTAACGATTGGAGGGACAGTGGCAACAGGGCAGATTAATAATAATTCGACTTATAGCCCTTATGCAAAATTGAATGTGGCGTTTAATTCGCCTATTGATAAAGTGGTTATTACCTATAAAAACAATAAAAATACCTTATCGCCACGGGGTGCTGCGATGCTTTTAAGCGATTTTACCATCTATTGCCCCGAACCTGTTTTGACACCCGATAAAATAAGTTTGGCTAAAATTGCGCCAACGGGTAATGTTAATCAAGGCGATACGATTACCTATACTTTTAAGTTTAATAATGCTGATTGTGGTAATAAAACGGTGAATTTTACAGACGTTTTACCCACAGGTTTTACATGGGCAAATAACTCTTTGATAACGCCTTTGAATGGAACGGTCAATAATTATGGGGGTACAAATACTGTCAATATTACGGGTATAACAGTGCCTCTGGGCATGAGTACATTTACTTTAGATGCTTTTGCAGGAGGTGCAACAGGCACACGGACAAATCAAGCATCTTTCACGGTCAATGGCAATACGTATCAATCCGATGACCCCAATATAGCGGGGGCGAGTGATGCTACGCCTATTGTTTTGGTAACACCGCCTAATACAGCCCCCTTGACGATGGTAAAAGCCATTTCAGAAGACACCGTATTCAATACAGATATAGTCACTTTTACTTATACTTTCAATAATACAGGTGGCACAGCTATTGTCACTGATTTTACCGATGAAATACAGCCCGATACGGTGCGTTACAAAGCTACTTCATTGGTTTTTGGGGCTGGTCAAACGGGTACTGCTAATGCCTATGCCAATACGGGGTCTTTGTACATTAATAATTTGAGTATTCCAACGGGTACTTCTGTTTTGAGGGTTCAAGTTGACATGAATGGGGCGAGTCTGGGCAGATATGAAAATGTGGCAACTGTTATCCCAACGGCTGCCTCGGGTTTTAGAGAAGTTGAAATAAATTCTAATATTGTTTCTTGGCTTATTACACAATCTGCGGCTTTTGACTATGCTTTTGGTTGTATTGGTTCTACGGTGCAAGGCAGTTTTACTGCCAACGGTGTAACAAGTCAAACGGGAACGGTCAAAATTCCGATTAATGTGACCAATGCTGGGACGACTATTTTCACGGTAACGGGTACAGGTTTTTCAGGTAGTTTGGCGACTACTATTACTGCCAATACTGCTTTTGTAATCATTCCCATTACATACGATGGTTCTGGTGCAGAAGGTTCTCGAATTTTGACGATTACTTCTCCGAATGGAACGGGGTCTTGTTCGGTCAATGTTTTGATTGAGGTGGCTTGTAAGGCGGAAGGGGGGCGAATAGGGCAGTAAATTTTTCAAACACATAGGCATATAGGACTCATAATTTTTTTAGTATTTATTTAAAAATTGTAAAAATCAGTGTATTATGAATAAGTCTATGTACCCTATAGCCATTTCTAATGTAGAATATACACGAGGTTTTCGTAGAGACGTTGCACTGCAACGTCTTAATTGTGGCAAAAAAAACAGACCAAAGCTAAGACGTTGCACTGCAACGTCTTAATTGTGGCAAAGAAAACAGA
>JAYVKQ010000739.1:0-2403 GCA_043768285.1 Saprospiraceae bacterium
GCCACTAATTACACTAATTTTCACTAATTATAGGGCATTTTTATAGAAATAATTAGTGAAAATTAGTGTAATTAGTGGCCAACCTAAGTAGTTATAAAACACAAGCATTTATGCAATTAGTAGTAATAAAAATAGGGGGCAATGTGGTAGATAACCCCTCGGTATTGAACAGCGTTTTAGATGATTTTGCCGCCATACCGCATAAAAAAATAGTGGTGCATGGGGGCGGTAAAATAGCAGATGTGCTATTGAAAAAGCTGAATATAGAGCCACAAAAAATTGAAGGTCGCCGCATTACGGATGCCGATACTTTGGACGTAGTGACAATGGTGTATGCGGGTTTAATCAATAAAAAAATTGTTGCCCAATTGCAAGCGCGTAACTGTAATGCACTGGGCTTGACGGGCGCGGATTTAAACAGCCTTTTGGCGCACAAACGCAGCAAAGGCAATATAGATTATGGCTTTGCGGGGGATATTGACAGGGTGAATACTGAGGGGGTAGTAGGATTATTGCAGGTAGTAGATACCCTCGTTTTTGCGCCCATTACGCACGATAAACAAGGGCAATTGTTGAATACCAATGCCGATACCATCGCTTCAACGATTGCTGTTGGGTTGAGCAATGACTTTGACGTGACGCTAAAATACGTTTTTGAAAAACAAGGCGTTTTGTCAGATATTAATGATGAAAATAGCGTTATACCCTTGATTACATATGACGCTTTTCAACAAGGCAAAGCGGACGGTACTTTTTTTGAAGGCATGATACCCAAATTGGATAATGCTTTCGATGCTATGAAAAGCGGCGTAAAGTCCGTTGTCATTTGTGGTACTGAGGGAGTATTGCATCAAAAAGGAACAGTATTGAAAATCAATTAATTATGGAACCACTCGCAGAACGCCTTCGCCCGCGCACCTTAGATGACTATATCGGTCAGCAACACCTCGTGGGTAAAAATGCCGTTTTGCGAAAAGCCATCGAAAATGGTATCGCGCCATCTATGATATTGTGGGGACCACCTGGCGTTGGCAAAACGACCTTAGCCAATATCATTGCCAACACTACAAAAAGGCGTTTTTTTCAACTCTCTGCCATCAATTCGGGCGTAAAAGATATTCGTGAAACCATTGACGAAGCCAAGCGCGGCGGTTTTTTCAACAGCGCAGGCAATCCGATTTTATTTATTGACGAAATCCACCGTTTTTCAAAATCGCAGCAAGATTCGCTGTTGGGTGCAGTTGAAAAAGGTATCGTTACCTTGATAGGCGCAACTACCGAAAATCCTTCTTTTGAAGTCATTCCCGCCTTGCTCTCGCGCTGTCAAGTGTATGTGTTAAAAGAATTAGAAAAAGAGGATTTGATACAATTGGTTAATATCGCGCTACAAAAAGATGAGCAATTGAAAAGTAAAAACATACGCATCAAAGAGTATGATGCGATGTTGCAATTGAGTGGTGGCGATGGGCGAAAGTTGTTGAATATTTTAGAATTAGTCGCCGAATTTGCTTCAAATACTGAGGGGGTAGGTACAGCGTTGGATCTTGATAATGAATTAGTTATAAATATCGTGCAGCAAAATATAGTCCGCTACGACAAGTCGGGCGAACAGCATTATGATATTATTTCTGCCTTCATAAAATCCATGCGGGGTAGCGACCCCAATGCGGCAGTCTATTACCTCGCCCGTATGCTCGAAGGCGGCGAAGACCCGCTTTTCATTGCACGGCGTATGGTGATATTATCAAGTGAAGATATAGGTTTGGCTAATCCAAACGCCCTACTGATGGCAACCACCACCTTCCAAGCGGTACATCAAATTGGTATGCCCGAATCGCGGATTATATTGAGCCAATGTGCTGTTTATTTAGCGACATCAGCCAAAAGCAATTCTACCTATGTAGCCATAGATAAAGCCATAGCAAAAGTGCGCGAAACGGGCAATTTGTCAATCCCCTTGCACCTACGCAACGCCCCTACGCGCTTGATGAAAGACCTTAATTACGGCAAAGATTATCAATATGCCCACGCACATGAAGGCAATTTTGCCCATCAAGAGTTTTTGCCAAGCGAAATATCAGGCGAAGTTTTTTTTGAACCCGCTAAAAATGCGGCTGAGGTTAAGGTGCGCGAGCAATTACGCGCTTTGTGGAAGGATAAATATGGGTATTAAACGCCCGTTCAGATTTAGGGTAAGTTTTTGCAAAAAACCTCAATATCTGTCCGATTTACTTTAATTAGATTGTCTATACTCTATATTCTTTATCATTAGTGTTCAAAGGATTTTGGTAAATAGCATAAAACGTTTCGTGCGTAGGTTTAGTAAACTGAAAATTATTTTTTTTGAAAAAAAATAATTTTCAGTTTACTAAACCTTTGTCGAGAAGCATTGTAAATTATTGA
>JAYVKQ010000740.1:0-3964 GCA_043768285.1 Saprospiraceae bacterium
TCAATAATTTACAATGCTTCTCGACAAAGGTTTAGTAAACTGAAAATTATTTTTTTTCAAAAAAAATAATTTTCAGTTTACTAAACCTACGCACGAAACATTATTACGCTATTTATCAAAATCCTTTGAACACGAATAATTGTCCATTATCCAACACCCCATTTCCCCAACTGACTAATCAACGCCTTAAAATCTTTCGGCATTTCAGCTTCAAATACCATACGTTCAAGCGAAACGGGATGCGTAAATTCTAAACGCGCCGCGTGTAGCGTGGTGCGGTTCATAATCGGGCGTTCTTCATCAAATTTGCCCAATTTCATTTTGCGCCCTTTGATTTCGGATAGCAACATTTCGGTGCGTCTGCCATAAAGCGCATCAATCGCCAAAGGATAGCCCATACTTTGAAAATGAACGCGGATTTGGTGCGTGCGTCCCGTCCGAATATCCGCATCAACCAAAGTAAAATGCTTGAAACGCTCGGTCACTTTGTAAAGTGTCAAAGACGGTTTACCACGTTTAGCAATCACCATTTTTCCTGCAATACCCGAATGTTCGGCAATAGGTTTATCTATCTCGCCTTCATCTTGATGCAATGCGCCGTCCAATAAAGCGATATACACTTTAGTGGTTTCGTGCTTTTCAAATTGTATAGACAGATGCCGATGCGCCGCTTCATTTTTAGCAAAAATAATGATGCCTGAAGTCTCTCTATCCAAACGATGCACGATGAATATTTTACCATAAGTCGTTGATAATGCACTATATAGACTTGGTAAAGCGGTATTAAAACGGTGCGGTATCGTCAATAAATCCGAAGGTTTATTGACGATTACAATATGATCGTCTTCAAATATAATTTCTAATTTCATGTTAGTTGATAGATTATAGTTGATAGATGATAGTTAGATTATAATTGATAGATAATAGTTGTTAGTGTCCACTATTATCTATCAACTATCAACTATAATCTATCAACTATTAGCTCTTTTATTGGATTTACAAAAGTATCAATATCCCCTGCACCGAGGGTCAAAACGACATCAAAATCCAACCCCCTCAGTATGTCCATAAGGTTTGCCTTAGTCGCTTGAATTTTATTAGGATTTTTCATTTTATTAAATATAATATCTGATGTCACACCTTCAATTGGCAGCTCGCGGGCGGGGTATATATCCATCAGAACAGTCTGGTCGAGTTTATCCAAAGCAGTAGCAAAACCATCTTGAAAATCGCGGGTACGGGTATAAAGGTGGGGTTGAAAAATGCCCGTTATTTTGCGTTTTGGATAGAGCATTTTAGCTGCCGCAATTGCGCTTTCCAATTCGGTAGGGTGGTGGGCATAGTCGTCAATAAAGACAACTTCGTTCTTCTTTTTAGGTCTAATTATAAACTCAAAACGCCTACGAATACCTTTGAAACTCATCAAGGCTTCTCGAATAGCTTCCGATTTTACACCCAAATGTTGCGCAACGGCAATGGCAGCCACCGCATTTTCCACATTATGCTTACCGGGTAATGTGAATTGCAAATCGTTAATATCGCCCAACGGACTTTTCAAATCAAATGTAAAAAAGCCATTTTTGACATAGATATTAACGGCTCTATATGTGCCACGCCCTGTACCATAAGTATCCCATTGCACCCCCCTCAGTATTTCCGCTTGTTTTGGCTTAAACCAAGATAAAGTATTGTTTTTGAATACTTTACCATTGTCTTTCATTTTGGATACGTAATCCTTGAAGCCTATTCTGAACGTTTTTTCATCACCATATATATCCAAATGGTCGGGGTCAATGGCGGTGACGATAGCCATATCGGGACTTAGGCGTAGAAATGAACGGTCAAATTCATCAGCTTCAACGACCACCCATTCGCTTTTGCCTTCCACAAAATTGCTACCCAAACTCAAAGATATACCGCCCAAAAACGCTGTAGCATCTATGCCGCCAGTGCGCAATATATGCGTCACGATGCTTGATGTGGTCGTTTTACCGTGCGTACCCGACACACCAATGCACTTCATACCCCGCGATATGATGCCTAATACCTCCGAGCGTTTGAGGATAGGATAGTTATTCGACTGAAAATGAATGAGTTCTGTATGATTTTTAGGAATGGCGGGTGTGAAAACCACTAAATCTACACCTTCGGGAATATAGGACACCTCATCAACATAGTGGATGCGCATACCCTCTTGGGCAAGTTGTTTGGTCAAAACAGTTTCGGTTTTATCGTAGCCATGCACCTCTACGCCTCTGCCCATAAAGTAACGTGCCAAGGCACTCATGCCAATGCCCCCGATACCAACGAAGTATATTTTTTTGATTTGATTAAGTTCCATAAATGGCGAACAGCAAATTATTAGAAATGATTTTAATTTAGATAAGCAATTCCGAATATGACATTTTAGGAACACGGATAAGGCGGATATTATTAGATTTACACGGAATTTTTTTATATTTAATTGGGAAAAAATCCGTGTAAATCTAATAAAATCCGCGTTATCCGTGTGCCCTATTATAAAAGAATGCGAATAATGAGTTAAAAAGCCCCTTTAGGGCAGGGTTGATTGGTTCTAAACCCGAAGGGTTTTAATGTGAATAACCCCCAATTGCATTGGGGGAAAAGTGCTGCGATGTGGTCAATAATCCTGAAAGGATTGAATAAACATCCCACACATTCAACCCCATTCGGGGTTATTAGCGGTTACCTGCTGGCATTTTCCCCGAATTTCATTCGTGGTTATTCATAATAAAACCCTTCGGGTTTAGAACCAATCAACCCTGCCTTTAGGGGAGTCATATTGGTAAAACTTCACTATCCCGAAGCTCGAAGCTCCGTTAGGGGTGTAATTTGTAGCCGCTGCACCCCTAATGGGGCTTCGAGAAGGTAGGTTTGTCGTCGTTGTTACCCACATTACGCCCCTAACGGGGCTTTTTAACCCATTATTTACATTAATATGTAAAATTGCTGAATTCGGAACGCAAAGGTATAGAAATTTACATATGGTTTTTCTTATAAAAAGGTAATTCCATAAAACACAAATAAAATAATGTCTTACACCTAACTTTTTATTTTTATCTTTGAAATTCATTAAAAAAAAACAATATTTGCAGCAAATTAAATTTTTTAACATTAAAAATAAATTCCGAATTATGAAAAACTTGAAACTACTTCCCATAGCTGTAGTGGTTGCTTTGATGAGCTTAGTGGCTTGTAAAAATGACAGAAAAGCGGCGGCAGACGCAGCGGCTGTTGCCGCCCAAAAAGCGACTGACCTTGCCAGCCAATTAGAAGCCCAAAGAGCCGACAGTCTCGTCCAAGCAAATGAAGCGGCGGCTGCTGCCGAAAGTGAAAGGATTGCAGCTGAAGAAGCGGCGGCGGCTAAAAAGGGTAATAAAGCAGTAGCTGCTGCACCTAAGCCCACAGCAAAACCTAAACCTGCTTCAAAACCAGCCCCTAAGCCAGCTCCAAAGCCAAAACCCGCTACCAAACCCGCTAAAACACCTCCACCAGCGGACATTAACACACAAGGTGAAACAACCCTTTTGGGCGGTAAGGCTGACCAATTTGATAACTCTTCAAACGTTATTCACCGCAATGGTAAGGATGATGTATTGACCATTTCGGATATTAAGCCAAGCTATATCGGTGGTGATGCAGCGATGATGACGTATTTGAGTAAAAATATCAAATACCCGCAAATGGCAAGAGAAAATGGTATAAAAGGTACTGTTTTTGTCAAATTCGTGGTTGAAAAAAATGGGGTAGTATCTGAAGTGTCGGTAGCCAAAGGCGTTGACCCATCTTTAGATGCAGAAGCTAAACGGGTAGTCAGTAGTATGCCGAAATGGACACCGGGTAAGCAAGCTGGGCAGCCTGTGGCGGTGCAATATACGTTGCCAGTTAAGTTTCAATTGGTGGATTAATTGATATTTAAAAACGCTAAGAAGGTTTTTGATTT
>JAYVKQ010000741.1:0-13337 GCA_043768285.1 Saprospiraceae bacterium
CAGCAATTCCGTATATGGATAGAAAAGACATTAGGACATTGATTTTCGTATCCGCAGGGCGATTGAAATCGCCCCCTATTGATGGGTTTTCGTGGTCAAAATCAATAGCGGGCGATTTCAATCGCCCTTCGGATGCCACCATAATGTCCATATACGGAATTGCTGGTCCTATACACGTTTTAAACATAAAGTATTGACAATCAATCTACTGCAATGGTACTTGCAGCACATACATAAAAAATGCAAACAGAAAATAGTCTTTCAATCGCTAATCCGAACCCCATACATACGTCCGTAGCTCAAAAGGTTGGGCTGGCGGCTATTAGTATCAGTGTCTTGATTTTGCTCGTCACTTGGGCAAGTGGTCGTGTGATAGGCACCCCCTCAGTATTGTTGGGGATTGCAATGGTATTGGCGGCTTTAGGTACATTTCTTTTCGTGAAGGAAGAGTATGCAAACAAACCAGAAGGCATTAAAAACAATGGCGTATTTTTCAAAAGCCTTTCATACAGGGGCATTTGGGGCTGGATGTTGGGCGTATTATTGACAGGTTTTTATATCGTTTTGTACTGGTATCCCGAATATATGACAGGTTTAGTACAATTATTCGACCCCCTCAGTATTTTTTTCCGAAATACGGCTGCCGACCAATGGTTTGTGTATGGCACAATATATACGGTAAGCGTTTTATTAATGGGGTATAAGTTTGCTTTAAAATACAAGCACAACCGCTATCAACTCATCCGCACCGCTTCCGTTTGTTTTTTTCAGTTGGGTTTTTCGTTTCTCATTCCTTCATTTTTGAAAATGATGAACGAACCCGAATATTATTTCAGCTACTTCTGGCCTCTCAAAATGGATAGCTTGAAACCCGATGGTATTCAATGGATTACGAGTGCTTCATCACACGGGTTAGGCTGGTATTTTATCGCTTTTTCGTTGATAATGACCTTTGTGGGTACACCCATTTTGACTTATTTTTATGGTAAAAGATGGTATTGTTCATGGGTATGTGGCTGCGGTGGTTTGGCAGAAACGGCAGGCGACCCTTTCAGACAGTTATCAGACAAAAGCCTTTCAGCTTGGAAAATAGAACGGTGGATGATACACAGCGTCCTGATTTTTGCAATAATAATGACGGCTTTGTTATGGATAAATTCTTATACAAAAGGCGGCGTTTTGGGCGAGTTTTCACAAGGATTTAGCAAAACCTATGCTTTTTTAATCGGGTCTATTTTTTCGGGTGTTATCGGCACGGGCTTTTATCCGATATTAGGCAGCCGTTCATGGTGCCGCTTTGGTTGCCCCCAAGCGGCTATATTGGGTCTGTTTCAAAGAAAAAAATCGCGTTTTCGCATCACGACCAATGGCAGCCAGTGCATCAGTTGTGGCAATTGCTCAACCTATTGCGAAATGGGCATTGATGTACGCGCCTATGCGCAAAAAGGGCAGGATATTGTGCGTGCGTCGTGCGTTGGTTGTGGCATCTGTTCAGCCGTATGCCCACGTGGGGTATTACGTTTAGAAAATGGTGATTTTGATATTGACGAAAGAACGGTAGCAGAGAGAGCCATTCATATTAAAGATGGGCAAATAACGATATGAAATAGCTTCAATGTCAAGTTTCACAAGAGTGCTTCTTATTTTCCCCATTTCATTTAATTGTTAGAATATATCGTCTTTAAATTTCTTTCCCTCTTTGACTTACATTTGGGTGTATAACAAGTTTACCATTTCGCTTGACAATAACTTTCTAAAAGTTACAAACTTTTGGAAAGTTTTAGCTTAAAGGTAAATTTGTTATACAACATTTCCTATGTCACCTTCACCTTACAAACCAGGCAAGTTAAAAGGCATAATAAAAAAGTGATTGACTTGTCGTCAATTCACCTACATTTGTCGAGTATTTTACTTCAAAAAAGCGTCAAATGAAGCGCATTTATAAAAGCAACAGAACTAATTTTTCTAAAATAGGTTTTGTACTGCATCGAGTGTACTGACTATTTTTTATGGAATAGTTTGGCAAAACGATTATTTAATATACATTTGAACCACGTAAGGGCTGAAAATGGTTTCAGAGAAAACGTGTCACATTATTTAACAAACAAATTTTTATTCATTATGAAACAATCAACTTGGGTTCTTATTGGTTTAGCGGTTTTACTTTTCTTTTATGGTGGCTGTAAATACAATGGTATGGTAACATCTGACACCAATGTGGGTGGCAAATGGGCAAACGTCCAGAGCGAATACCAACGCCGTGCGGATTTGATACCGAATATCGTTGAAGCCGTCAAAGGGGAAGCCAATTTTGAAAAAGGGGTATTGGAAGGCGTTATCAGTGCTCGGGCAAGTGCTACGCAAATGAAGGTAGATGCGTCCAACCTCACGCCAGAAAAACTGAAGGAATTTCAAGCCGCTCAGGGTCAAATCGGATCCGCTTTAGGTCGCTTATTGAGCATCTCAGAGCAATATCCAAACTTGAAATCCAACGCTGCGTTCAGCGAATTGCGCACTCAATTGGAAGGTACTGAAAACCGCATCAAAGTAGCCCGCAACGACTTCAATAAGTCGGTGCAAGACTACAATGTGAGCGTCAAAACTTTCCCAAGCAATATCTTTGCAGGCATGTTCGGTTTCCACGAAAAAGGCTTTTTTGAAGCTGAAAAAGGCTCAGACAAAGCACCAAAAGTGGATTTTGGCACCAGTCCGAAGTAAATTTTAGAGTTACAAGGTTGTAAGGGTTAAAATTAGTGATATTATGTAACTTTAGGCAGGGCGATTAAAATCGCCCACTATTGATATATTTTCATAGTCAAAATCAATAGTGGGCGATTTTAATCGCTCTGCCTAATGTTACTAATTTTAAAACCTTGTAACCTTGTAACGTTGTAACCTTGTAACTATCAATCATGTTTTCCATATTCAAACCATCGCCTTTTTTCAATAAACTTGAAGAAAAAAAAATAATGGCATCTATCCGCAAAGCGGAGACGGGTACATCGGGCGAAGTGCGCCTATACGTGGAAAGCCACTGTAAAGGAACAACATCTGAACGCGCTATTGCCATATTCAAAAAACTTAAAATGTATAAAACCCACGAACGCAACGGCGTTTTGATATATGTGGCAATGAAAGATAGGCAGTTTGCCATATTTGGGGATGAGGGTATCCATCAAAAATTGGGATATAGCTTTTGGGCAAAAGAAGGGGCTACGTTAAAATCTTTTTTTGAAAAAGGGGAATATGTGGACGGTGTGTGTCAGGTGGTGACGGACATTGGACTCATACTGCAAGATAATTTTCCACACGCGTCCGATGATGATAATAATAATAATGAGCTATCCGATAAGCCCGTTTATGGACGATAATAATACATTTTATTCATTCAGATAAAAAAACACAAAATGAGAAAATTACTAATTCTTATGCTTTTCGCCTACCCCCTCAGTATTTTTGCTCAAAAAGATACCGTTTTTTGGCGCGATAATGCGATACTAAGGGCAGGTGAATTGGAAATTACTTTCAAAATGAAAGATTACAAGCATTATGCCTCACTCAATCATCCAAAATTGGTAGAAATGATTGGTGGTGAAGCGGCTTTTGCCAAAATGCTGGAAGAACAAATGACCACGTTGGAGCAATCCATCAAAATTGATTCGATGGATTTTGGCGACCCTTACCAATTTACAAAATGCGACAGCGATAGTATAATCAATTGCCTATTGCCTCAAACCATGCTTATTCGCTTAGATGATACTTTAAAAATGCGCTCTACTGTTTATTTACTCGGCGTATCTGAAGATAGGGGCAATACTTGGTATTTTTTAGATGCCTCCAATGGGGCAACCTATTTAGACGCGCTTGTGCCCAATCGGTGTAAAGATTTTATTATACCAGAGCGACAACAAGCCTTTATTACAGAAAAGAAAAAAAAATAAAGGGATGTACGATGTTTGATGTATGATGTACGAATTGCCTCTTAGTTTTTTCGTACATCGTACATCAAACATTGGACATTAGTTTCACATAAAAAACTCATAATCAATTGTTTAAAATACCGTTTCGTCCATATTTTTTATTTTTTGCTTTGATGCTTACCTCCATACTGAGAGGGCAGCCACAGATACCCGACCGACCAAGTCCGCCGCGATTGGTGAACGATTTTGCGGGTATATTGTCTTCCGCTGATGCTTATCAATTGGAGCAAAATCTTATTGCCTATGATGATAGTTCGTCCTCTCAAATTGCCATTGTCACCTTAAAAGAATTGGGTGATTATGCCATCGAGGATTGGGCATTAGAGATTGGGCGCAAATGGGGGGTAGGACGCAAAGGCAAAAACAATGGCATCGTGATTATCGTGTCACTCTTGCCTAAGAAAATCAATATCTCGCCTGGTTATGGTCTTGAAGGGGCTTTGCCTGATATACTTTGCAAACGTATTATTAGCAACGAAATATCGCCCAGTTTCAAAGCGGGTCAATATGCCGAAGGTTTGGCAAAAGGAGTAAAAGCCATTCGCGGTGCTGTAAAAGGCGAATATGTCAATGACGACCGCAGCAAAGGCGGCGACAACAGTGACGCTTTTTTCTGGTTTTTCGTCATATTCATGGGCATTATCTTGCTTTTTGTGATATTGGCAGCCAATGCACGGCGCAGTGGTGGCACATATTATAGCCCACACCGTAGCAGACGTTATGATAGCGGCGGTGGTGGTTGGATAATTTTCGGCGGTGGCGGAGGCAGCAGCGGCGGATTTGGCGGCGGTAGTGATGATAGTTTTGGCGGATTTGGCGGCGGCGATTTTGGCGGCGGTGGTGCGAGTGGTGATTGGTAATTCTCGATACTATTTTAAAATAAAAAAAGCGCGTAATTTATTCAAAATGAATAAATTACGCGCTTTTTTATTCCCCCAAAGACTTAGCACTTTAATAGTTTAAAAAAAAATCCAAGAAGGTTATTGATTTTATTATCTAAAAAATTGAAAATTTTTGAGATAATAAAATCAATAACAGCCCCCCGTCATGCCAAGCATGAAAAACAATTATAAAGTACCAAATTAGATTTAATTCCCAAGACCAAGTAAAAACCCAATCGTGAAATTCGCGTCCCAATCAAAAACGAATTGCTGACAATCGGTCGCATCTGAAATAGCTTTGTAGAGATTAATACCCGCTTTGCCTTTTGCATCTTTGGGCGTATATTTATCGGGAGCCGCTAATACCGTGAAACGCTCTTTGCCATTACGCACTTGTTTTGCCAATTCGTAAGGCACACCACCGATAACGAAACACGTTTTACGGAGCGATGCAGGCACTTGTGCTGCCTTCGCTTTGGTATCAGCATAAGCACTTTCATCAGTTGTATTATTTTGGAAATATTTAGACCCCGGCGCTTCAATGGATTTGATGCTACCCCCTTCCATATAAGCAATTTTGGTATTGCCAGAACCAATATCCACCACAAAAGCATCACCTTGATAATCCTTTGGCATCACCGAACGATAGCCTAATATCCCTTCTTGCGAAGCTGTAACGAGGTTCACCACAAAGCCCATATTCTTCAAAAAGTCAGTGATTTTCTTAGTAATATCTACTTTTTGCGCACCCGAACTGATGACAAAGTGAATATCGCGCGGACTAACGCCATATGCCAACATATCAGCAATATACTTTTTCAAGCCGTCTTTCACGTCTTGGTCGCTGGTCAATTTTTCATAGACCAAACTTACACCGAAATCCGCTTTTTCGAGTTTCCAGTTTTTTTGTTTGTCCACATTGATGATGAACGAATTGAAGCCCGTTGCGCCCAATTCGACCACACCTTTCAGCTTACCGCCCGTGGGTACTGAGGGGGTGTATTCAAATTTGCCGCCCGATTTGAGTGTACCTACAGGGCTTGAACCGCCACTATTAGGTGTGCTTGATGACCCCGTACTGGAAGGCGCAGATCCAGCTGTTTTGGTATCTTCGGAAGTGGTATTGTCGCCACCGCCATTGGTTTTACCAATTTCGGGCAGTTCTGTTTTAGAACCTAACTGTGGGAAAAACTTTTTCGCCCCAAAAAAAATGCCTGCAACAATAGCTAAAACTATCAGAAGGCGTGCAAAAGGTGTTAAACGGCTCATACTGTCTTTATTTTTTATTGTTAATGGATGAATGTTAATTTATGAATGAAGATTTGCCATATCTCATTTCAAGCCACGAATTTAAAGTTTTATATGATTTGGTGTAATTTTTTTTAGAAAAAAACTGAAATGGGGTATATTCACACTTGGAAATAATGAGCGGGTATTTCATAATAACTGAAAAGCCCCATTAGGGGCGCAATGTGGGTAACATTTCACCAACCCGAAATCCGAAGCCCAGTTAGGGGTATAATTATAGCTGTTTCACTTCTAATGGGGCTTTTAGGTGGAAAATTCCGTTCATTATTACTCATATTCTCACCCTTAAAGGGGCTTTTCAATTGATTATGCGCATTAATATTTCATTTTACGGATTACATATGAAAAAACTAATTCTGGCTTTTCAAAAAAATGAAGCACTTCTAAATGATATTAAAAACTGTAAAAATACTGAGGGGGTACAAATATGGTGGCTCGGGCAAAGCGGTTTCCTTATATCGTGGCAAGGTAAAAATGTGCTGTTTGACCCCTATTTGTCGGATAGTTTGACCATTAAATATGCTGACACTAAGAAGCCTCATGTGCGGATAAGCGAATTAGTTATCAATCCTGCCGATTTGGATATGATAGATATTGTCACGTCCAGTCATAACCATACCGACCACTTGGATGCCGATACCTTGATACCTTTATTAAAAGCCAATCCGAATATGGCGTTTGTGATACCCGAAGCCAATCGTGCATTTATTGCCAATCGGGTGCAATGCCCTTTGGATATGCCTTATGGACTATCCGATGTTGATACTTTAAAATTAAACGGCTTCACATTTACAGGCGTACCTGCGGCGCATAATGACGTAGAGAGAGATAAAAATGGCAAATTAAAATACATGGGCTTTGTGGTGCAATTTGGCAATTATAGCGTGTATCACAGTGGCGATACGCTGTTATACGAGGGCATGGTGGACATTTTGAAGCCCTTTAACCTTGATATTGCCTTTTTACCCATCAATGGCAACAAGCCAGAACGCGGCGTTGCGGGTAATTTGGACTGCGCAGAAGCGGCTGAATTAGGTAAGCAAATTGGGGCAAAATGCGTTATTCCACACCATTATGATATGTTTGAGTTCAATACGGCTGATGTGGAGTATTTTGTAAAAGAAGCTGAAAAACGAGGAATTGAATATAAAGTTTTGCGGATTGGAGAACGATATTCTATCTAAATAACCGATCTAAATCTATTTCAAACCCACTTACTTTGTCTTTAAAAATTCCTTCATTATATTTTTTTGGTTTCTGATTGGGAATAAAATGTAAAAGAGATTGTGTAGAAGGCGTAACAAACCAAACAGATTTGACACCCGCAGGAAAATAAATAGTTCTAATTTTTGAAACAACTTCATCAAATGATTGACGGGGAGATAAAATTTCGATAATCAACGATGGTAGTTGAATGGAACGTATCACATCGTTTTCCCAATCAGATGTTTCGTAAGGATAAACGACTACATCGGGTACAGATTTTTTACCCGCTAATTCAATATCGAGTTCTGTTAAAACATCAAATTCATTTTCATATTTAGCACTTAATGCAGATGCTATGCGCGTTTGCACTTTTGAATGATTTTTACTCGGCATTGGTTTTCCGCGTTCTATTTCAAATAACACTGCTGGTTCTGCAACAGTCGCTAATATTGATGATTGAGTATATGGTTCAGAAGCCATGTTTATTATTTTTATACAAATATACAACAAGTTTTTTTTAACTGCAATTACTTAAAACAGATTTTTATTTCTAAAATATAGAAATTCGAGATACATATTAGTGTAATATCCTAACACCCCTCAGTATTTTAAAGAATTTCTATACTTTTGAAGCAACATTACACAATTTTAAAATCCAATTATGGCAAATTTATCATTCAACATTGACGCAATCAAAAAAAACACCTTCGATGCAATAGTCATTGGCTCAGGCATAAGTGGCGGTTGGGCAGCTAAGGAATTGTGCGAAAAAGGCTTAAAAACCCTCGTCTTGGAGCGTGGGCGCATGGTTAAACACCAACAGGATTATCCGACAGCTATGAGCAACCCGTGGGATTTGCCGCATCGGGGGCGTTTGACGGCACAGGAGGCGGAGGACAATCCGATTGCCGATAAGTGTTATGCCTATGGCGAGGCGACCAAACAGTTTTTTGTCAAAGACAATGAGCATCCGTATATTCAAGAAAAGCCTTACGATTGGATACGGGGCTACCAAGTGGGCGGCAAGTCGCTCCTGTGGGCAAGGCAAACGCAGCGTTGGAGCAATTATGAATTTGAAGCACCCGCGCGAGATGGTTTTGCCGTAGATTGGTCCATTCGGTATAAAGATTTAGCACCGTGGTATAGCCACGTTGAGCGTTTTGTCGGCATCAGTGGCAATAAAGATGGTATTGACAGTTTGCCCGATGGCGAGTTTTTACCACCGTGGGAGCTTAATTCGGCTGAAAAACACGTTCAAAAGGGTATTCATACGCATTTTCCAGATAGAAAAGTCATTATTGGACGGTGTGCGCATTTGACGCAGCCGCAGCCTATTCACCTGCAACAAGGGCGTGGGCAATGCCAAGCGCGTAGTTTGTGTGAACGGGGTTGCCCTTATGGAGCGTATTTTAGCAGCAATTCATCTACTCTGCCGTGGGCTGAAAAAACGAAAAAATTGACCCTCAAACCCGATACTGTCGTAGAAAGTATTATTTATGATGAGAAAAAAAATAAGGCAAAAGGCGTGCGGGTAATTGATGCCAACACCAAACAAGTGACTGAATATTACGCAAAAATAATTTTCGTCAATGCCGCTTGTTTGAATACCAACTTGATACTGTTGAATTCAAAGTCAAATCGTTTTCCGAATGGATTGGGTAATGACAATGACTTGATGGGTCGGTATATCGCTTTTCACCAATATAGAGGTCAAGGCACGGCGCAGATAGAGGGTTTTGAAGATAAATACATATTCGGTAGGCGACCCACTTCGGCATTTATGCCTTCTTTCCGCAATGTATTCAAGCAAGAAGCGGATTTTCAACGGGGCTATATGGTGGCATTTTCGGCAGGGCGCGGTAGAGGTATCAGTGATGAAGGTTTTGGCGCGTCTTTGAAAAATAATTTGACAGAAGCGGGTGGCTGGGGCATTTATATCCAAATGCAAGGCGAAACAATACCAAAATATGATAATCACGTTAGATTAAGCGGGGATGTAAAAGACGCTTGGGGTATTCCGCAGCTTATTACGTCCGTTGATTATGATGAGAATGACCATAAAATGATGCGTGATTTTCAAGAACAAGCCAAAGAAATGCTCGACAAAGCGGGCTGTACAAAAATCAATATGTTCGATAGCAAGCAAAACCCTGGATTAGATATTCACGAAATGGGTGGCGTACGCATGGGCAATGACGCTAAAACGTCCCTTTTGAATGGCAATAATCAACTCCATGCTTGCAAAAATGTGTTCGTAACGGATGGCGCGTGTATGACTTCGGTGGGTAATCAAAACCCGAGTTTGACGTTTATGGCAATTACGGCACGGGCGGCTAATTTTGCTGTGGAGGCTTTAAAAAGACGGGATTTATAATAAAAAGAATCTCCCCTAACCTTAGTATTTTGCATAAAAGAAGATTTAGGATAAGATTTTTACGGCACCCTACTATTTTTTCAAGTAGTAGCAAAAATAGCGGGGTGCAGTAAAAATTTGGAATATTTTCCATATCACGAGTCAATGGCTTTTAACCAACATATTCGCCTTTGAAAAAATATTTTCCGCATTAGCGGTTGTTATTGCGGCTACCTTTGTAATTTCTTCAATTTTTATCTCTGATATCTTTTGTGCTATGTGTTTTACATATGCACTTTCATTGCGTTTACCCCTAAATGGAACGGGGGCAAGATAAGGTGCATCCGTTTCTAAAACCAAATATTCTAAGGGAATATCAGCAATAACAGCATCTAAACCAGAGTTTTTGTAGGTCACTACGCCACCAATGCCGAGATAAAACCCCATATCTATCACCGCTTTGGCTTGCTCAACTGTACCCGTAAAACAGTGCAATATGCCGCCTTGTTTATACCAACTATTTTCCTGTAAAATAGAGATAATCACATCTGTACTTTCACGGCTATGAATGATGATAGGCAACCCCAAATCTTGCGCCCAGTGCATTTGTTGAACAAAGGCTTTGGTCTGATAGTCTAAGGTCGTTTTGTCCCAATGCAGGTCAATGCCAATTTCCCCTATCGCGCAAAAAGAGCGTTCAGATAAATATTTTTCAGCTATATTTAATTCAGTATCAATGGTTTCTGCATTGATACTGCACGGATGAACACCCATCATGGCTATGCAAAAATCGGGGTGCGTTGCTTCGAGTTTAAGCATATCGTCATGCGTTTCGGCATCAATGGCAGGGAGGTAAATGCGCTTGACCCCCTCAGTACGAGCGCGTTCCAAAACAGCTTCTCTATCGTTGTTGAATTGTCGGACGTATATATGCGCGTGTGTATCTATCAACATTTTTTTAAATTTGAGGCGCAAAAGTACGGAGAAAAGTGCAGAATGTAAAGGGGATATTTAATACATAGACTGTATCAACTTCCTCAAATCCATTTTCTTCAAATTCAAGCTAAACGTAATGCGGGAAAGATAATTCCCACGGCGGGTCATAATGGCATGAAAACTATTAGGGTCACTATGGCTGCCTGAATAATAGATGGGAAAATAAATGCCGAAATAATCCTCAAAATCCCACGCCAAGCCACCACTGGCGAGCCATTGCGATTGGGTGCGCTCACCGCCTGGACGTGTGTCGCTAAAAAAACCAAAATCGAAATAGGGTTTTATATCAATCGGCAATTTGAAAGGCAATTGGGTTTTAAAATTCATGGCAGCAATAAAATTATTGCTGTAGCCAATACGGGTTTGCTCGCCATTAGGTAGCGTGAAATTAAGCCCTCCCTCAGTCCCGCCTCCGTCGGGATGTCCCATATTTTGAGCGATTTGTTGCGCAGGAATACCCGAAAACTCGTTGCGCCCAAAGTAGAAATCATCGTAACGATAATCGGAAAAACCACGCGCCGATAGTCCCAAGAAGCCTCGTGTGAAGCCCAAACCCGAATTGCGCCCCGAATTGACAGGAAAACCACCAATGAAAAAACGGGTAAATATTTTGCGCCCTTCGCGGTACATAAAATCTTGATTGAGTTCGAAAGTGGTTTTTATAAAATTTTGCCTTTTTTCAAACAACGAATAGCTGAATTTTTCAACCGCTATGCGAAATGACATCGGATTGAGCGTGCGGCGCATTTGCCCTGCATAGCTGAACTCCGTCATATTTGACCATTTACTTCTAATCGAAATACGCTCCAAACTATCCTTAAAGGCCTGTTCTTCATTTAAAAATGTATGCCGCAATTTCAGGCTATGGACAAATTGGCTCAATGGTTTTTTCCAAAAATCCAAAGTCACAGCGGGTGTTAGGCGCGTATAGGCAAGGTAATTATTTTTGGGTGTTTTGTTATATGAAAATCTTCGCACATTGCTATTAAAAGTAATTTTATGATTATTTGGGGTAAAAATACCATAATTTATATCAGCAATACCTGTTAGTTTTTGCGATTTTATGGCATACATGGGGGCGACAGCCCACTCGAATGGTTTATATGGCAAGAAACCATTATGTAAAAGCAAGCCTATCATACTTTGGTCGTATATATTCGCCGCCGTCGCAGGAGACCAGTAGATATTGCGCTGATTGATATTATCCGCGCCCATGGTCAATTTCAATTTTGCAGGTCTTTTTAAAAAGGTCAGGTTAGATTTTAAAGGGTTCGTTTCTGTCAATATTGACAAAAAATCTGTATCAAACTGCGGTACATGAGGGCGCAAAATATCTAAAAAATCATGCGGCTGCGGGTGCTTAAATTGCCATATTTTATAATAATCTTGCATCAAACTATCTAAAAGTGCTTTGCCAATCTTTTTTTCAACAGCATTTAAAAACATAACAGGCTTTTCGTAAGCCCCAGCGAAGTAATTGATTTGGGTCATGCTATCGGAATGGAGCGTTGCGGGTTGGTCTTCGCGCTTTGCCATTTTATTTATCAGAAATAACTCCATTTCGCCGTAGCTACTGCCCCGCAAAAGCCACCCCTCCCTATTTTTAGGGTAAAAAGTAGTCAAATATCGTTTTTCGTAAAAAGAATTTAAGCCTTCATCGAGCCACGGATGGTCGCGCTCGTTGCTCGCCAATGTGCCTTGAAACCAATTATGCCCGACTTCATGGGCAATCGTGCCATCCAAGCCTTTTGCATCATAACGACCACTCAAAGCTGTAATCATAGGATATTCCATGCCACCTTCAAATGTGGCTTCTGTCATAACTGCCGTCGCTTGCGGGTGTGGATATGTCCCTACATTTTCGCTATAAAAGGTAACAGCTTGATTGATATAATCCGTTGCTTTATCCCACAATTTAGCATATTTTGGCATAAAAAAGGCATATGTTTCTACATTTTTTCCATTTTTCAACGCGACTTGGCTTTTTCTAACGTCAAAATTTTTATCCGCAAACCAAGCAAAATCGTGGACATTTTCAGCGATATATTGAAGAGTTTTATTACCCATCGTGTCAATTGATATAATGCTTACCCCCTCCCGACTGTTTCGGGATGTACCATCAGTATTTTTACTCTTTTTTTCTAAAAAATCTCTTTCAGAAGCTGTTTGTAAAATGCCTGTTGCGCCTACTACATATTTTTTAGGCAACGTCAAGGATACTTTATAATTACCAAACTCTGCATAATATTCCCCTTGGTCAAGGTAGGGCATGGTATGCCAGCCTTCGGTATCAAAAACGGCTGGTTTGGGATACCATTGCGTCATCAGATATTGCTGCCCGATATGCCCTCCGCGTGAAAAGGCATAGGGGATTTTTATAGTAAAATTGATAGATATATCCGTTTTTTCGCCCGTTTTCAAAGGTTTTGGCAATATTACTTTGATAATATCATCATATCGAGCGTCGGTTTCAACGGCACATTTTTGCCCATTGATGGTAATATCTAAATCGGTATAGCCGCCCATATCGGAGGGTTCAGCGAAGTAAAAACGGGTATTGCCTTGCTTCAAAACTTGCTCGGCGTAGGCAGATTTTTTGCTTTTAAAAGCATT